>JAJYOH010000409.1 GCA_021796315.1 Chloroflexota bacterium | reverse complement strand
TTTTAGACAGCCCCAAGTCTCTACAATGCGCCCGCTCTAAACGCGACTTGTTTGACGACGGAATATCAAAGCCAAAACGAGAAGGAGTACGGCAGCAATAAATGAGACAGGAATCGCAATGTCGATTCTTCCCTGCGCCACGAATTCACCGGCCAGATCAAACAACGCCAGCGCAATGACCAGGTTGGTCGCCCATCGCTGCTTCTTGATAGACCCCCACAAACTGAAACAGAACAGGATTGCAGCGATTGCCCCAGCAACCATCAATAAGACCGGAGAGACCGCCACGGTGGAGGCGATGTTCATCCGGTTGAAATAAAGAGCGAGAGTCACAGCTATATGCTGGATGATCTTTTCGATAATGAGTAATATCAACAAGTAGTAGACCCAGTTTGATTTCATCTTTTTACAGTATCGTGTTCACATCTCGCCCTGCGATTTCATCACGCCATACATTTGGTCCGGCGTGAGAATTTTCGGAAATCTTTCCCGCAAGGCAAAGCGCATCTCGTAACAGAGATGACATGCGTCTGCATAAGTCGATTCGTGCGGCAGGTTATATTCAGTGACCAAATCAACCGGGCCGCCTGCCAACAACGGCCCGCAAATCGGATGCGCGTCGGCGTTGTAACTTTCACAGATTTCCCTCAACGGTTTTTCAAAGACATTCCCGATGACGAGTCCCTGGCAGATGTGCAGATTCCCAAGCGGGTCGAGATGGACGCGTCCCGGCTCGCGCAAATCCTCGTGAGGGCACTCGGTAAATTGATCCCAGGATTCATGCAGCGCGTGCGGAGCCAGATTACGAGCTGCGCGTCCGCGAAACATAACCGCGCCCTGTTCTTCAATTTGCCCGTGCGTCTGCGGAGCATCTTCCGCTTCGGGCTGCCCCACGCTGATCATGCCGGTCGGGATGTTCAGCCATTTGGCGGCGACCATCGCGTTCTGTGGATTCTCGCCCAGACGTTTTTCGCAATGATAAAGATCACTGCTGACCGTTAAATCGCTGAGGCGCCCAGCAAAAGGTTGCAGCCATTCCGCCGCATCTGCAACCGTCGTTGCCCAATACGCGTTCGATACGATGCCAACTTGAAAGCTCATTTCAGCAGCTTTCTTCACGCCTTTGACCAACACGGCATAATAAAGAAACGGTTCGCCGCCCTCAAAGTAGATCCATTCCACGCCCGCGTCTTTGGCCTGGTTCAAAATTTGCTCGATCTGTTCGATGGACAACACGCCGCGTTGCTGCGGACTCCCCCACACGAAACAATGATCGCATTCGTAGGTGCACTGGTACGTCAATAAAATGTGGAGACCTGAAAGTTTCATTTGTTCTCCTTGCACACCTTTAGTCTACAAAAAACGACGGCGGAAGTCATGGGGCAAAAATCACCTTCAGGCTATAATAAAGTAACTATTCCCGGAGGAAAAATGTCAAACGTCCTGGCTTCCAAACACCCGCTCATCCTGCACAAACTTTCCCGTCTGCGCGATAGAAATACAGAACCGAAAAAATTCCGTGAGCTGGTGCGCGAGATCGCAGCGCTTCTTGCCTACGAAGCCACTGCGGATCTGGCAATCACGCCGCGCGAACTGGAGACGCCCCTGGCAAGAATGACGGGCTTTGAACTAAAAGAGAAGATTGGTCTCGTCCCGATTCTGCGCGCGGGGCTGGGCATGGTCGAAGGCATCTGGGAACTCATGCCCGTCGCCGAAGTCTGGCACATCGGACTCTACCGCGATGAACACACCCTCAAGCCGGTGGAATACTACAACAAACTGCCCATCGAGCCGACTGTATCCGTTTGCCTCATTCTGGACCCGATGCTGGCCACCGGTGGTTCGGCCACTGCCACCGCTAACGTCTTAAAGCGCTGGGGTGTGAAGAAGATCAAGTTCGTCGGGTTGATCGGCGCGCCGGAGGGAATCGCCGCCATGCAAAAAGCGCATCCCGACATCGACATTCATCTCGCCGCGATTGACGATCACTTGAATGAACGCGCCTACATTGTGCCCGGACTCGGCGACGCGGGCGATAGGCAATTTGGAACGGGATAGTCAGTTATCAGTGATCAGTATCCAGCGAGGTGAGTGATGTGGGAAATAATTGTTTTCGTTCTTTCCACCTTGTTATTGGTTTTCATTTCACGCGCTTCGCTGCTCAAGCCGCGCTCGCACGGATTCTTTCGGTTCTTTGCATGGGAATTAATGACCGCACTGATTCTGCTCAACATCGTCGTTTGGTTCGTGGATCCATTTGCATGGCATCAAATCATCTCGTGGATTTTATTGATCGTTTGTATCGTTCCGCTGGTCTCTGGAGTCCGCGCTTTGCGTTCAACGGGCAGGCCAGATAAAAGTCAACGCACCGAGCAGGAATTACTTGCCTTTGAAAGAACAACAAGACTTGTAACAGACGGGATATATCATTACATTCGCCATCCTTTATACAGCTCGTTGTTCCTGCTAACCTGGGGCGTGTTCTTCAAGAGTCCATCGTGGATTGGAATAATTCTCGCGATGGGCGCCACCTTCTTTCTTATCGCTACTGCCAAAGCCGACGAAAGAGAATGCACGCAAACTTTTGGCGTAGAATATCAATCGTACATGAAGCAGACAAAGATGTTCATTCCGTATGTTTTTTAGGTTGCTCCAGGCGGCGTCTCGCCGCCGCTCCACAGGAGTGCTTCGCGAAGGACGGCGGCTTGAGCAGGTATGAATTATGAAAGCCATGCTGTTGAGAGAGATTGCGTCTCTCGCAAAAAATCCAAAACCACTTACGTTAGATAACCTGCCCGAACCAAAGATCGGCGAAGGCGAAATATTGATTCGAGTCACCGCGTGCGGAGTCTGCCACACGGAACTGGACGAAATCGAGGGGCGGACTCCGCCGCCGAGATTGCCGGTTGTGTTGGGACATCAAGTTGTTGGAACTATTTTGGAGTCCGACAGCTTGCTGTCGGGGACGCAGGAGCAAGCTCCTGCACTCCATAAAGGCCAACGCGTTGGCATCGCATGGATTTATTCCGCTTGTGGTCAATGTGAATATTGCAAATCGGGGCGGGAAAATCTTTGCGAGAAATTCCAGGCAACGGGCCGCGACGCGAACGGCGGTTATGCAGAATACATGACCGTGCGCGCAGACTTCGCTCATCTAATACCAGGTTCATTCAGCGACGCGGAAGCTGCACCGTTGCTGTGCGCGGGCGCGATCGGATATCGCGCGTTGAAATTGGCAAACATCGAAGATGGTCAGTCGCTTGGATTGACCGGTTTCGGTGGCTCGAATCATCTCGTATTGAAAATGGCGAAGTACAAATACCCGAACACAGAAATATTTGTGTTCAGCAGAAATGCCGAGGAACGCGAATTCGCTCTTTTGCTGGGAGCAGCCTGGGCCGGGACGATTGATCAGAATCCGCCAACAGAGTTGGAAGCGGTCATTGACACGACTCCGGTTTGGGGTCCGGTAATGGAAGCGCTGAAGCATTTGAGTCCGGGCGGAAGAGTCGTGGTCAATGCCATCCGCAAAGAGGAAGCCGACAAGGAAGTTTTGATGAAGCTGGATTATCCGTCGCAGTTGTGGATGGAGAAGGAGATCAAGTCGGTGGCAAATGTGACGCGCGCGGACGTGCGCGAGTTTTTGCAGTTGGCAGCAAAGGCGGACATCAGGCCGGAGTTTCAGGAGTTTAATTTGAAGGATGCCAACCGCGCGCTGGTCGAAATGAAGCAGGGTAAAATTCGAGGATCGAAGGTTTTGCGCGTGGGTTAAAAGTACTGAACCGCTAAGCACGTGAAGAACGCAAAGAAATTCTTTTAAAATTTCGCGCTCTTAGCGATCTTCGCGATAAGTCTTTTGGTTTCGACTTGTTCGAGTTAGGAGTTGACATGGCTTACAACGAAGAACTCGCAGAGCGCATGAGAGTGCAATTGAAATCAAGGCGCGGCGTAACCGAGAAAAAGATGTTCGGCGGCGTTGGATTTTTAGTTAATGGCAACCCTTCGACAGGCTCAGGGCAGGCATGGCTTGCGGGATCATCAAAGACGATTTGATCGTGCGCCTGAGTGATAAGGAGTTTGAAAAGGCCTTGAAGCAAAAGAATGTGCGCGTGTTCGATTATTCAGGCCGACCGATGTCTGGTTGGATTTATGTTTCGGCGGAAGGTTATAAATCCGAGAAGGCGCTGGAAGGTTGGATGGAAAAAGGGTTGACGTTTGCAAAGTCGTTGCCGAAGAAGTAACGAAGATGGTTAGTCAAAAGGATTCGCAGAGCGAAGGTGTTAATAGCCAGCTAAAAGGTATATGCTATACTGTTTTCATTAAATAACAAATATCCGCGTATTATCGTATGGAGGTCAAATGTCGGATTGGCTTAGAAACCCTGCTAATATCATTCCCTTGATAATAGGCGCGATTTTGGGCGCAGTCTTGGAGAATATTCTAGAACTTATTATCAACATGTTTAAGAGCGTTTTCAGTAGAATAGGATTCTCGTGGCAAAGAAGGGGTATTTGGAAGTCTCCTCATCCTAATCGCCCACGAATATACATAGCGACTGATATCAATTATTCAGCTAAAGACATCTTGATAGAAGCTCCTTTAGATTTATTGGAAAATCAAGGTTTTTTGTTTGGCTGGTTAAAGACCCAAGACTACATCCCAATCTACGGCACTGGGATAGTATCTTATCCTAAAATTCGTTGCATTCATGACCCCACAAATGTTTTTACGCCGCCAAATGAACTCAAGAAACTGTTTGCCGCTACAGTGAAAGAACTCAAAGCACAGGCTACAGCTAAAAATCAGCCTTTTGAGCCAAGACCAAAAGCAAGACTCCTGGGAGCAATACCGTCCATTGAGATAAATGATGAATTAATAATAAAGACAGGTTATGCAAATTACCATCAATACCGTGCTTCTCAGGAATTACTCCTGAGGGATAGGTTACATGAACTCAAGGATAATCAAGGTCGGTCCCTTGAACTTCGTTCAAGATTCAATGTTATGTCGCGAAGTTATGATAGTCCTATCGTTTGTGGTGTTTTAGGTGTTGAAATTACGTTAATTACATCTGACGACAAAGTAGTTATAGTAAAACGCAATAAGACAGAGGCTCAATTACAAAACCTTTTCCTTGCCACCATTGGGGAAGGTATTGAACCAGTTCACGATAAAAAGGAAACACTTGACAATAGCACCTTACTGTTAGATCCTTTTCACACGGTTGTACGTGGGGCTAAAGAAGAACTAGGAATCGATATAGCGCCTAATGGGATAAAATTTTTTGCTTTGGGAATTCATAAAGCAACTATGGACCCAGATCTGTTAGGTGTATTGAAAGTCCCACATACACAAAACGACTTGGAATATAGCATTTTGTCTGCTAGGGCAAGGGATCGTTGGGAATCCAATAATCTACAGTTCATCGATTTTAATCCTAAAAGCGTGTCGCAATTCATCAAACTTGTAGGAATTGACCACATGACGCCTGCTGCTCCGATATGCTTGATTTTTTCACTACTGACCTTCTTCCCTGAAAAACAGGTTATAAAAGCATTTACGAATTGATTCTTTCTAAGAGAACATGACCCTCCAAAAAGACCCCGAACGGACAGAGACAAAATATCTTCATCGCTTCGCCGACTTCACGGATAAGCGCGTGCTGGAGATCGGCTGCGGCGATGGACGCTTGACGTGGCAATACGCCGAGTCCGCCAG
>JAJYOH010000408.1 GCA_021796315.1 Chloroflexota bacterium | reverse complement strand
TTCGACGGTGATCCCAGTTTGTTTGAACGCTTCGTAAATGGCCTGGATGCGCGGCGTAGCGCGCCCGTCCAATTCTCCAAGCACGACGCGCCGGAAATCGGACACCTGCTTGATGACTCCCGGCGCCTCCAGCGCGGACGAGATCCAGGTCGCACCGGCGACGATGTGCTCCACGCCGAGGACATTCCCGATCCGCTCGACGGCGTCCACGCCGTTTTGCAGACTCAGGACGGTCGTCTCTTTTCCAACGATCGGTTTGATCTTCTGGACGGCGTCATCGGTGTCATAAGTTTTTGTGCAGATCAGGATCAAGTCCACAGGTCCGATTTGAGCGGGGTTGTCAATAGCTTTGGCTGGCTTGAGATGAAAATCCCCAAAGATACTTTTGACCTGCAATCCGTTTTCCTGAATGGCTTTCAGATGTGCGCCGCGCGCAACAAAGGTTACATCATGGCCTTGCTTTGCCAGCAATGCGCCGTAATAACCTCCCACGCCGCCTGTTCCCATGACTACAATTTTCATCGGATTCTCCTTTTCACCTGTCATTGCGAAACCCCGAAGGGGTCGTGGCAATCTCATGTTTGCACGCGATTGATTGTTCGCAGGTTTGAATGTTTAAACGTTTCAACCTGTCAACATTCAAACGATTTCAATTTTTTCATCTATCACTTGACCATCTTCCCAATTGGCTTCCACCCATTTTGCCACACTTTGCATGGATTTTTGTAACTGCGCCGCGTCGTTTCCCACCATCGCGCAGACGATAACGGCTTCCTGCCAATGATCGTTCAAATCCATCTCGGCGACCGAGATGTTGAACTCACGGTGCAGGCGCGCCATCAGCGGCTTGAGGCGCCCGCGCTTTTCCTTGAGCGAGGAGCAGGTGGGGAGGTGGAGATGAATGGTAAGGGTAGCAAGCATTATTTTTAGAGAAAAGAAGATACAAGTCATCAACCAATAGGATTATGGATTCGGTTGAATATCAAAATATGAACGCGACAGTCCTCGAGAGTTAAATGGCTTTGTTGCAGCGCCACTTACCAAATCACTCGGCCACCCACCTAAACCCCACCCATCTTTAAGATCTTGTATGGGCAATTGATCATATTTAATAACAACAGCCATTGGATTCAAAATCCATGTGTCAAATTGAGTTTCACTAAGTGCGCTTGGATCTTTTACCGCAGCTAAGATTACCAAAGTACCATCGTTTTTAGTAAAGACTGTCCAACGATAAACATTTTTACCAAATGGCGTATTTTCAGGTGTTTGGATAAATTCCGGATATGTTGCTGGATCAGCATCATTCCATGGAATAGCGATGAATTGATATCCTTTGCCAAATATCCAGTTATAATTTTTTTCAAGGAATGAAAATGGTGCTGAAAGAGAATTAAATTGTTGAGCGAACTGAAGTCGAGGCATACTACTGAATCGGATATCCTTTAAATTGTTATATATTGCTCCGCTTAACGATTTTCCCCATTCCGCTTCATCAATGTATGTATGATGTAAGTAGGGCACATTAAGTACGCCGTTCTGAACTAAGAAATCAAAAGGACACCCAGCAGGAAAACCTTCGTCAGGGTCTTGAAGTGGAATTCCACCATTTATATTATCTGGACTATCAAGCACATGGCTTGCAACCCATCCGTGATATCGCGCTTCGCCGTTACTATCTATTAGAGGTGTTTCATAGTAACGTACCGTTCTTCCATTTTCTTGTACATCAACATAATTTCCATTAGCATCATGCCCAAGGATACCTTTAGGCATACTTGGGTCAGGTGTATTTGTTGGCGTTGGGATGATGGTCGCTTTAGCAGTTGGTGCTGACGTAGATGTGGCAGTTGGCGCTAAAGGGGCTGTTGCATTTGGCGCACAAGAGAAAAGGAAAAAAGCGAGCAAGAAAACAATTGAGAGAAGTTTCTTCATGGCATTATCTTCTGAATTCTAATTTACGAATTACGATTTCCGTCTATTGACCCTGCAAATCCATTTCCGCGACGGAAACGTTGAACTCGCGATGCAGACGCGCAATCAACGGCTTGATTCGTCCGCGCTTTTCTTTGAGCGAGGAGCAAGTTGGAAGATGAAGATGAATGGTGAGGATGGCAAGCATTTCTATTTATCTCTATTGCGGGGGACCAAAATCGATGAGGTGCGGATACGCAGGTTTGGTTAATAAAAGGATGTAAGCGCCAAGATTGGTGCAAAATTGATCCGTTCTGAAATCGGAGAACTGGGTGAGGTACGCGGGCGCATAGAGGTACATTTCAAGTAACTGTTCTTTCGTCAATTTGTCAACGGATTTACTGGGGACAATCCACTCATGCAGGTTTCCCTGGCTATCGGCGAATATCCGTAGTTGGTACCTCGTCTGACCAGGACCGTCAATACCGTCATACACTCCCAAACCATGCGTTTTGAAAAATCCGTTGCCCACGGGTGCTTCAAGGATATCAACGATGACATTCGTATTAGGGCCTACTATCCAAGTTTGCGGACCCTCTAAAGTAGTAAAGGGTATAGATAAATTTTTTTCGTCTCGAAGATTTTTTAAATGATATGTTTGTATTAAATTACTATCAAATAGGACTGTAAGATTCATGGGATCACCTGGAGTATAGTCTGCGGTAATTCCTGGGTGGAGGCTTATCGATTCTATTTTATCAAAACCCGGCACCTTGTCACTAATATTAACATGTAAAAAAGCCTCACTAGTAAAGCCAAAATTACTTACCCATGTTTCCGACGCAACGAGAAGTGGTATCCCCTGATCATTCACATTCAAATGCCTTTCCCATGTATTTAGTTTAGCATCCCATACCACCGTTACTCCGTTTTCCACCTTTATATAATTTCCTTGTGCATTTTGGCCAGTGGCATCCAGCGGTTTGTTAGGGTCAGGAGTTTCGGTAGCTGTAACTGTAATCGTTGGCGTGAATGTTGGTGCGAGAGTTGATGTGGCAGTCACTACTGAAGTAGCTGTCACATTTGGTGTAGCATTTGGCGCGCAAGAGAAAAGGAAAAAGACAAACAGCAAAACGATTGGGAGAATTTTCTTCATAGCATTATCCTCCAAGTTACGAATTACCAATTACGCTTTTCGATTTATGAATTACGTTTTACAATCCTTCGCATGTCTAACATCGAATCCGCTTACAACTCAGCCCTCGACTATCTCTATTCTTTCGTAGATTATAGCCTCAAACATTCGTCCGAGCTGGCCAAGGCCGATTTCAACCTTGACCGCATGCGCGCCTTAATGGTCGAACTTGGCAGCCCCGAAACGAAGTATCCGATCATTCATGTGGCCGGGACAAAAGGCAAAGGCTCGGTGTCCGCGCTGTGCGCCTCAGGTTTAAGGTTTGCAGGTTTGAAGGTTGGGCTTTACACTTCGCCACATTTGCTGGATTACACCGAGCGGGTTCAGATCAACGGACAACCGATCTCGCATGAACAAATGGTTGAGCTTGTGGAAATTGTCAAGCCGGCGGTGGCGAGAATTCCCAAGCTGACCACTTTCGAGATCACGACTGCGCTTGGCTTTCTGGCTTTTGCTCAACAAAAAGTGGACGCCGCTGTGATCGAAGTCGGGCTCGGTGGGCGGCTGGACGCGACCAATGTGGTCATGCCGAAAGTTTCAGTCATCACGTCGTTGTCTTACGATCACATGGCGGTGCTGGGAAATACGCTGGCGTTGATCGCGGGTGAGAAGGCTGGCATCATCAAGCCGGGTGCGCCGGTTGTGTCCGCTCCGCAGAAGGATGAAGCGCTCGAAGTTTTGCAGCGCATCGCCGCTGAGAGAAATGCGCCGCTTACTTTGGTTGGAAAAGATATAACGCACAAGGCTTTGGATCATTCGCTGGATGGACAAACGCTCCAGTTGTCAGTCGTCAGTTGGCAGTCGTCAACAGCCAGCGGTCAGCTATCAGCGGTCGGCAATCGACTTTCAACCTTCCAACCTGCCAACCTTCAACCTTCAACCTTCCAACCTTCGAAACTTCTAACTTTCAAACTGCCATTGTTGGGTTTGCATCAAGTTGAAAATGCGGCCACCGCCTACGCGGCTTTGAAAGCCAGCGGCTTAAATATTTCAGACTCGGCCATCCAAAAAGGATTTGCTGAAGTAAAATGGCCCGCCCGCTTCGAAGTCGCGCGGCGCGAACCGCCCGTGATCTTTGACTCAGCACATAATCAGGATTCGTTCGAGAAATTAACGCGCGCGCTCGAAGATTATTTTCCCGGCAAAAAAGTTTATCTGATTTTCGGCGCGTCGGAAGATAAGAATATCCCCGGCATGTTCGCCGAGATTGCGCCCAAACTTAAACTTTTGCTCGTGACCAAAGCGGTTCATCCGCGCGCTTTGGAACCGGAAAAAATTCAGGAGTTGGCGCGGCAGGCTAAGGTCCCGAACGAAGCGGTGGCATCCGTTGAAGAGGCATTTATCCGCGCGCTGGAAATGTCCGAAAAAGATGGTAGCATTGTTTTATCCGCTGGCAGCATGTTCGTCACGGCGGAAGTTATGGCGGCTTGGAATAAATTACATGGTACGTCATTGCGAGGAGCGTAGCGACGAAGCAATCCCCACATTATCGAGGAGCTTGTTTCGGGCTTTCAGCTCTCGCAATGACAGAGGAAACGATGAATCAAAACGATTGGAACGAAGAAGAAGATAATTTCAACCTGGCGCTTTCGCAGCGCACCGAAGAGTTGTACCGCGTGCAGAACCATGAAACCAGTGCGGACGGGCTGATCGAAGCGGTGGTTTTGCCGTTGCGCGATTTAGTGGTGTTCCCCCGCATGGTCTCGCCCATTTTTGTGGGGCGCGAGGCTTCGCTGTTGGCCGTGCAGGACGCGCAATCCAAAAATCAAACCGTGATCGGGCTTGTGCAAAAAGACCCGGAGATCGATGATCCCAAGCCCGCTGACTTTCTACCGATCGGCGTTGAGATGGCGGTTGGACGTTTGCTCTCGATGCCGGATGGCGCTTCGTCTGCGCTGGTGCAGGGACGCCGCCGCGTTGAGATCGTGGACTTTATACGCGTCAAACCGTTCATGAAAGTGCGCGCCCGCGTCATTTTCGAACCGACAACGGCTGACCGTCAAACGCAGGCGCTTATGCGCTCGGTGCTTGACCTGTTCGACCGCTGCGTCCAGCTTGACCGCTCGATCCCGGAAGAGGCGCATCTTTTTGCGATGAACATCGCCGAACCCGGCTGGCTGGCCGACATGGTCGCCACGTCGCTTTCGCTGAATTATGCAGCCAAGTTGAGTTTGTTGACCCTGCTCGACCCGCGCGGACGATTGCAGGCGCTCAATAAAATCCTGGCGCAGGAAGTGGACGTGCTCGAACTCGAAGACGAAATCCATTCGCGCGTTCAGAATGAAGTGGATAAGAGTCAGCGCGAGTTCTATCTGCGCGAACAGATGCGCCAGATCCAAAATGAGCTGGGCGAAGGCGATGTCTTCACGCGTGACGCCAGCGAGCTGAAGAAAAAGATCGAAGCCGCGGCACTGCCTGAAGAAGCCAAAGCTGTTGCCATGAAGGAACTCGAACGCCTGAATCAAATGCCGCCGATGGCGCCTGAAGTTGGAATTATCCGCACATACATTGACTGGATCGTTGACCTGCCGTGGAATAAATCCACGCCCGATAATCTGGATGTCAAACATGCCGCGAAAACGTTGGAACGTGATCATTATGGCTTGAACAAAGCTAAGGAACGGATT
>JAJYOH010000027.1 GCA_021796315.1 Chloroflexota bacterium | reverse complement strand
AAACGAAAGGTATTGGCTTTCATTGAATACTACAATCGAACGATGGCTAAACCATTCAAATGGACTTATCAGGGCAAGGCTCTCGTTGCCTAACTTCTTACTCATTTACGCCTACATGTACTAGTTACACAAAGCTGGTTGGCAGTCAAATCGGTTTTTATTGCAGTGGAAACGCATACTTCAATATTTATTATGTACCCAATTGTGACCCAAATGTCTGGGGTGCTTGTTCAGTCACTTGTGGCGGAGGAACACAAGTAAATCAATGTGGCACGCCAAGATCCTGCAACACGCAGGCGTGTACAGCACCTGCCTGGTGGCAGGTAAAAGACGGGGATATTTCGGCAAACGGGGATTTAGTCAGCAAAGTTCCCGGCGGAAATTACTTCGGGCTCACGGGCGGGGGCGGGTATCCGGGAGTTCCGGCCTATAGCGGCTCAACCAATCTTACGGGCGCAAACGTCTCGCAGGTGGGCTGGCTGGCACAGAGTTCAAATCCGAATGCGAGAATTTTCGACTACAAATATTTTGCCAATCAAATTCCGAAAGATACCGTAATTGACAATCTTTCTTTAAACACGCTTGATCAGACGGCAATCAACGCAAATACGACGCCTTCCTACGGCTACTATTGGTACAGGTTCGACGGGAGAGTGTCCAACCTGGACTTGAACTTAAACTCAAATTTAAATATCGGCGCTAAAAAAGTTATTCTTCTTATTAATTCGGCCGATTTTAATATCAAAGGCAATATCAATCTGACTAAAGGAAGCGGATTTTTTATGGTGATTACCGGCAAAGACGCAAACGGCGGCAAAGGAAACATTGCGGTTGACCCGGGGGTGGGCGGGGGAGCGGGGCCGAACCTTGAGGGGATTTATGAAGCGGACGGACAGTTTAAGACCGGAGTTTCAGCTCTGGAGCTTAAAGTGCGGGGCTCGGTTGCCGCTTACGGCGGAGCAATTCTAAAGAGGGATTTGGGAGATGCGGCAAATAGCCCCCTCCTGCCTCCCCCAAATCCAAAAAGCCTTGAAGGAATAATTATGTAAAGTTCTTACTTTGGATTTTGGGGAGGTGGTGTGTCCGCGTTCTTTGCGGGCATGCCGGTGGGGGCTTATAATTTCACACATGCCAGCCAAGGTCTCTACTCCAAAAATGATGCATCGCGCAGAGGAATTACGCCATAACCAAACGGATGCGGAAGCCAAACTGCGCGCGCACCGGATGGATGGCGTCCACTTTCGCCGTCAATATGCCGTAGGAAATTATGTTGTTGATTTCTGCGCGCCGCGTAGAAAATTGATCATTGAAGTAGATGGAAGCCAACACATTGAACGGCAGGAATATGATTCGGAGCGGGCCGAATTTTTGGAATCTCTAGGCTATCAGGTTTTGAGATTTTGGAACAATGAGATTATGAACAACATTGACGCAGTTGTTGGTGTAATTTTAGATGCTCTTCATAAAATAGCGGAAAAGGAAAATATATGAAAACAGCTTTACTCGTGATAGACATACAAAAAGATTATTTCCCCGGCGGCAAGATGGAACTGGTCAACCCGCTGGAAGCTGCGCAAAAGGCCTACATGCTTTTGCAGTGTTTCCGCGAGCGCGGGCAAAAGACCGTTCACATCCAACATATTTCGCTCAGCCCAACCGCGACCTTTTTCATCCCCGGCGAGCGCGGCACCGACATTCACGATTCCGCCGCGCACTTTGAAGGCGAGCCGCTGGTGCAGAAACATTATCCGAATTCATTCCGCGAGACGAATCTGTTGGAAATGCTCAAAGGCTGGGGCATCGAGCGCGTCATCATCAGCGGCATGATGTCCCACATGTGTGTGGACGCCACTGCCCGCGCCGCGGCGGATTTTGGTTTTCAAGTTATCGTTGCCGAAGATGCCTGCGCCACGCGCGATCTGAAATTCGGCGACACGACCATTCCCGCCGAGCATGTCCACAAGGCATTCATGGCCGCGTTAAAATCCTATGGTCAGGTGATGAAGGCAGATCAAGTCATCGCTCATCTCGCGGCTGAGAATGAAAAGATTTAAAACACAAAGGACACAACGTACACGAAGGTAAAGATTCTTAAATCCTTTGTGCCCTTAGTGTCCTTCGTGTTTAATTAAAAAATGGAGACTTATGACAACAATTGATCCCGAACGACAAAAGCAAGCCAAGGAATACGCCCGCATCTCGCGCCGACTTTGGCTGGTCGACACGACCTTTGGCGGACTCTACGCCCTGGCCTGGCTCATCTTCGGCTGGACGATTTCCGTTCGCAACTGGGCGACTGGCCTCACAAGCAACGACTGGTTATCCGTTCCGCTGTATGTTTTTGTTTTTGGTGTGATTTATTTTGTGCTCAACCTGCCGTTGAGTTATTACTCAGGTTTTGTTCTTCCGCATCGCTTCGATCAATCCACTCAATCGTTGAAAGATTGGATCATGGATCAACTCAAAGGCATGGCTGTTGGTTTGCCCATCGGTTTGATCCTGCTGGAGTTGCTTTATCTGGCTTTGCGCGTCACCGGTCAATGGTGGTGGCTGTGGGCTGCGGGCGGATTGCTTGTGTTCAGCGTGCTTCTATCGAATCTCGCGCCGGTTCTCATCATGCCCATCTTTAATAAATTTGTCCCGCTGGGTGATGAGCATAAAGAGCTGGCTGACCGTTTGATGAAGTTGGCTGAGAATGCAAAGACAAAGGTCCAGGGCGTGTATAAGTTTGATATGTCGCGCCGCTCCAAGTCCGCGAATGCCGCGCTGACCGGTATCGGCAATACTCGTCGCATCGTGTTGGGCGATACACTGATCAATGAATTCACGCCCGATGAAATCGAGACGGTTCTTGCTCACGAGTTGGGACATCAAGTGCATCGTGACATCCCATTCCTGATCACGTTTGGAACGATCACAACCATGCTTGGACTTTATCTCGCTTCATTAATTTTGAATTGGGCGATTGGTTTCTTTGGCTTTACAGGCGCGAGCGACGTGGCCGCTTTCCCCGCCTTGCTGATCGTGCTCGGAGCTTATAACTTGATCCTGATGCCATTGGAAAATGCAGTCGTCCGTTGGCGTGAACGCATGGCAGATGAATATGCTTTGCAATCCACAGGCAAGAAGGATGCTTTTAGTTCAGCGTTCGTGCGATTGGCAAATCAAAATTTAGGCGAGGTCGACCCGGAGAAGTGGGTGGTGTTTGTGTTTTACGATCATCCCCCGTTGGGTGAACGAATTGCGATGGCAAAGAATTGGAAGGCGAGTTAAATGATAAGGCGGCCGGAAGGTCGCCTTATTTATTTGTCCATGTGCTTCGACTAAATAAAACTGGTAGTGTCACGATGATCGTGATGACGATTCCCATCACCATAATTTGATCGGTAGAACCAGGTATCGAAACGGGAGTGGGAGTCGGGGTGGGGGACGCGATCTGAACCTGATAAAGGGCAGCCGCTCCCAGGCTTTGCCCTGAGCCCGCCGAAGGGTCTGCATTGGAACCGAGAGACCCGATCGATCCGATGGATGCGCCGATGAAAGCGAAGGCGAGTCCGATCCCGATGATGATCGCAGGCCGAAGAATTCGCAAGTGTTTCCTGATAATTTTCATGCCCGAAGTTTTTTTAGTATAACATGTCTCAATAATCACATTTTGTATCCACTACGTGTACTTTTTTGCCGGCTTGCAGTATAATCCCGAAATTGTGCGGCGGGGTGTACGTACAATTTGTGGATATTATCTTTAGCGTTATGGAAATCCCACTGTCAGGAGCATCTATGTTAAAAAAGTTTTTCAATGCGCTTAATCAGCCACTGGGACGTGTGGGCGTTATCATCACGTTATTGGTAGTTTTCAGCGCAGCGGTTTGGGGAGTTGCCCAAACCCAAAAATCACCTGAGCAGCCCATTCAATTCCCACACAATCTGCATGTCGGTGTGGGAATTCAATGTTTATATTGCCACCCAGGCGCCCTGAGAGGGCCTTCGCCTGGCCTTCCCACTGAAACGAAGTGTTGGGGCTGTCATCAACAAATGGCGATCACTAAAACGAGTCCATTATTAAAACCGCTGGTTCAGGCAGTCGAGAATAAACAGCCGCTTAATTGGGTGCCGGTGGCACAGGTGCCAGACTTTGTGCACTTTGTCCATCGTCCGCATATCGCGGCAGGGTTGAACTGTGAAGACTGTCACGGCAATGTGAGCAGGATGACAGTTTATCAAAACCCTCAAGTGATGAACATGGGTTGGTGCCTGAGCTGTCACCGGGCGAAGACCGAGGATAATGTTCAGAACAATCCGAACCATGACCCGGCTGTATCTGCAATGCTGGCTGAGAAGCGCACCAAGCTCACCGATTGCAGTACCTGTCATTATTAGATCGGGTGAAAGGATAAGATATGAGCAAACAGATTTCCCGGCGTGACTTTTTAAAGTTGGCTGGTGTGGGTGCGGCGACAACCGCCGCCCTGACCGGCTGCGGTCCGGCTTCGCGGTACGTGACGCGCGAGCCGTATATCAAAATGCCGGAGTACACTTATAACGGACTAAGCACTTTTTATGCAACCGCCTGCCGTGAGTGCTCGGCGGGATGTGGGCTTGTTGTCCGCACCATGCAGGGACGCGCCATCAAAGTTGAAGGCAATCCAAATAACCCTGTCAACCTGGGCAAGACCTGCGCTCGCGGTCAGGCCACTTTGCACGGTTTGTATAACTCTGACCGCGTAACCGATCCGATCCACCGCACCACACGTGGTTCAGATGGCGGAGATAAGATGGATTGGGATGCCGCCATTCAAGTGGTGGCAGATGCTTTGACCAAGAACAAGCCGGAAGAGATTGCCTTCCTGCTGGGAATGGCTCCCGATCATCTCTTTGACCTGGTAACGGACCTCGCTAAATCAATGGGCGCGCCTGCCCCCATCAGCTTCGGAGCGCTCGGCATGTTCGAGGCGCGTACCACACTGATGAAAGCGGCTGAAGATACTTTAGGCCAGTCGAGCCTGCCTTTCTTTGATATCGGCGGCGCTGATCTGGTCTTTTCTTTTGGCGCGAACTTCCTCGAGACGTGGCTCTCGCCTGTTGCCCAAACGCGTGAATTTTCCAGGTTGCGCCGCGGGAATCAAATCCAACGCGGCTACCTGGTTCAGTTTGAATCACGAATGTCCCAGACCGGGGCAAAGGCCGATGAATGGATTCCGCTCGCGCCGGGGACTGAAGCGATGGTCGCGCTTGCGATTGGCCGACTCATTGCCGAAGCCAGTGGCGCAGCGCTGCCTTCTGCTTTTGCCAATGTCGACGTGAACAGCGTTGTCGCCGCTTCGGGCATTTCACTCGATACACTTAATCATCTTGTCAGTTTGGTTTCCACTTATAGTCATCCGTTGGTCATACCCGGCGGCGCGGCTCTTGGCATGAGTAATGGACTTCAGGCGGCGGAAGCCGTCCTGGCGTTGAATGCGCTTGTTGGCAATATCGGCAAAGATGGCGGCGTGTTCCTGTCTCCGGTCAATCCGCTGGCAGATGATTATCATCGCCCTGCCAGCGGCAAGGAAATGCAGGATTTCATCAAGAGCATGTCGGACGGCAAGATCAAAGTTTTGTTCGTGCATGGCGTCAACCCAATGTTCGAACTTCCCAGGAAACTTGGGTTTAGCGACGCAAGACAAAATGTTCCGCAGATCATTTCGTTCGCCACTTTCCCCGATGAAACTGCCTTGGAAGCGGATTACGTTTTCCCCGATCATCACGCGCTGGAGGCCTGGGGTTATCAGAAAGTTGCAACCGGCTCCTCTTCGTCTGTTTTATCAGGTTCACAGCCAGTGATCTCGCCCTTCTTTAATACCAAGTCAACCGTGGACGTCCTGCTGGCTGCCGCACAAAAAGCTGGCGGCTCGCTGGCTGCTGCATTTCCATTCAAGGATGAAGTTGAGTTTTTGGATAGCAAAATTAGCAGCCTGCTGAACACGGAAGGTTACTTCTCGGCTTCTGACATCAATACTTTTGCCGCTTATTTCCAACAATATGGCGGCTGGTGGAAGACCACAGATGGCCGCGTTGCTCCGACCAACGTAACCGCGTTGGACAATTCTCCCAAAGCCGATGTCGCTCAATTCGATGGGCAGGGCGATTTCTTCTTTGTGCCCTTTGTTTCGCCGATACTTGGCGAAGCCGGTGCAAACAAGCCCTGGCTGCAGGAAGTCCCTGACCCAACCACGACTGTTATGTGGAATACCTGGGTGGAGATAAATCCAGCAACGGCCGATAAATTGGGTGTGACAGATGACGATGTGGTTAAGATCACATCCGCATACGGGGAGGTGGAAGCCTCCGTTTACAAGTATCCGGGAATTCGTCCCGATACGGTTGCGATGCCCTTTGGTCAGGGACATACGGCTTATGGACAATTTGCCAAGGGGCGCGGCGTCAATCCCGCCGATCTATTTGGCACGTCTGTAAATGAAGCAGGCGATCTGGCCTTTGCGGGTTTAAAGGTACGCGTCGAAAAGACCGGTAAAAAACGTCCATTGTCGCGCTTTGAAAGTATGCTTGGCGTGTATGGGCCCGACGCGGCGAAATAGGAGAACTTATGGCAACTGATCTGAACTTACCTGTATTTACAAATAATTCAGAAGCTGAGTTGGCAGGTCGCTGGGGCATGGTCATTGACCAGGATCTTTGTACGGGCTGTCAGGCTTGTGTGGCGGCTTGTGCAATGGAAAACAACGTCCCGTTTGTCGGCGAAGTAGATGCCGGTTATGGCCGTGGTATGCACTGGATCCGAATCGAGCGCTTTTGGCAGGGAACATTCCCGGAAGTCAGGATGACTCCTTATCAGCCGGTGATGTGCCAGCAGTGTCACAATGCGCCTTGCGAACCGGTCTGCCCTGTGTTCGCTTCCGTGCACAGCGCTTCTGAAGATATTAACTTGCAAGTTTACAACCGCTGTGTTGGTACTCGTTATTGCGCCAATAACTGCCCATATCAGGTGCGCGTCTTTAACTGGCGGGATTATACGGATGCGCGGCAGCGCCCGGAACTGGTTAACTTGCAAAATCAACTTAATCCCGATGTGACGGTTCGTCGCCGTGGTGTGATGGAGAAATGCACCTTCTGCATTCAGCGCATTCGCCACGTGGAAGATACTGCCAAATCCGAGAACCGTAATATTCGAGATGGCGAAGTCGTTCCAGCTTGTGCGCAGGCCTGCCCGGCGGACGCCATTGTCTTCGGTCGAGTTGATGACCCGAACAGCATGGTCAGCAAGGCGGCCGTTACCAGCCGCGGCAGTCATTTGCTGGAGGAACTTGGAACATTGCCGCACGTAACTTATCTAGCGGGAGGGTCCACAAAATGAGCTCAATTGCCAAACCATTGGCGCTTCCTCACGCGGAAGAGCATGAAGATCCGCGCGAACATCTGATGCACGACCCGCGTCCACGCGGCGAGATGAACGACATGGTGATGGAGTCAATGCACTCCACTACGTGGAAATATTGGACAGCAACAGGCGTCTTGACGTTTATTGTCTTAACCTGTTTGTTTTATGCCTGGTATTACCTGATTATGAATGGCTTGGGCGTGGCTGGTGTCAATCGTCCGGTTTACTGGGGTATCTTTCTGGTCGAGGTAGTGTTTTGGATCGGTATCAGCCATGCCGGTACTTTTATCTCGGCCATTTTGAGAGTTATGAAAGTGGAGGGCCGTCGTCCGTTCACGCGCGCGGCGGAACTGATGACCACCTTCGGGTTGGCGCAAGCCGGGATCAGCGTATTCCTGCACATGGGCCGCGTGTGGTTATCTTACTGGCTGATTCCAATCCCGAACGAGCGTGGCCTGTGGCCTGATTTCCACTCGCCTTTGATGTGGGACTTCATGGCCATTAGTACCTATTTGTTGTGCAGCACGATGTACCTGTTCCTGCCGCTCATCCCTGATTTGGCCATGGCCCGTGACCGTTCAACTGGATGGCGTAAAACCGTCTATAAAATTTTGGCGATTGGCTTCCGGGGCACTGAGGGCGAATGGAAGAATCTGACAACAACCATGAACATCTTCGCGTTTGCCATTATCCCGGTGATGTTCTCAGTTCATACCATCGTGTCGTGGGACTTCGCCATGGCGAGCCGCCCTGGCTGGTCTTCGACCGTGTTCGGGCCATACTTTGTCATCGGCGCTCTGCACTCGGGGATGGCGGCAGTGGCGATTGTGCTCTTCCTGATCCGCTCCACCATGAAGAATATGAAGTACTTCCTGCGCCCGGAACATTTCGATTTACTAGGCATGTTGATGTTAATGGTGTCCATGGCCTGGGCATATTTCTACTTCAATGATTATATTGTCCCCTGGTATGGCGGCGACAAGTGGGAGAAGATCTTGTTCGATTTCATTCAACATGGGCCTGAATGGTACCTATGGTATATCATGTTGTTCTGTAATATCGTGGTGCCGTGGGCGCTCTTGTGGAATAAAAAATGGCGCCGAACTCCCTGGCTGTTGGCGAGCGCTGGTTTATTGATCAACGTCGGCATGTGGCTCGAACGTTTTGTCATTATTCCGGAAACTCTAACGATCAACCGTATGCCATTCACCTGGCGTATCTATGTTCCTGGGATCGAAATCGCTTTGACCATTGGTAATTTTGCCTTTTTCTTCCTGCTTTACATGCTGGCTTCACGGGTCATTCCCCTGATACCAGTCTGGGAAGTGCAGGAAGGCCAGGAAAGCCATACTCTTCGCAAGATTGGTAAAGCCACTATTTCGACTCTTAGCGACATGGAATAAGGCAAAGGAGTATACGATATGTCTGATACCACTCTGCTTTTGGCAGTATTTGAAGATATTGAACCCGCCGTCAGCGGAATTGACAAATTACACGACCTGGGTATAACTGATGACCAAATGAATGTTATTTCGGGAATTCCGATCAAGGGAACAATTTTGGGACGCCGTTCGGCGATAACCAGAGTCCCGACCATTGCTTTTGTCGGCGCGATTCTTGGAATGGCCCTCGGATTATTCCTGATTTACGGGACCCCATACCTCTTCCCCTTGCCGGTTGGCGGACAGCCGATCTATCCTGTCCCGCAGGGCATCATCATTACCTTCGAGATGACAATGCTTGGGTTAATGGGCTTTGCCTTTCTTGGCATGTTTATAGATAGCGGTTTTCCGTCCTATACTCCGAAAGAATACATACCTGAGATCAGCGATGGAAAGATTGCGGTGTTGTTTCATTGTCCCGACGATGAGCAAAAGAGATTTGTCAGCGCCTTGACGAAACTGGGCGCCGAATCAGTCAACCCGGCGGAGGCGCGTCAATTATGAGCACTGGTTGGAATGTAATTCTCAAACGCTTCGCCGTGATCTTTGCTGTTGTCGTGGTCCTGTTTGGGATAATGTCGTTATTCACCTATGATGTAATAAAAATCGATTGGGTCAGCTTCATGGCTATTTCACCGGCCAGGCAGCCCATGTATGATCCGCTCCCGGTCCCGGCCCAGTCGATCCCGATTGAAGGGCCGGCCTACATCCCGAACGGGGGCGCGCCCACCAACCCGGTCCCGGCTGACGCGGCTTCAATCGCGCGCGGCGCTGAATTGTTCAACGTAACTTGCACAGCCTGTCATGGCACATCTGGCACAGGTAATGGCCCGGTTGCCGCCTTCCTGCAAACTAAAAAGCCTGCCGATCTGACCAGCCCGGCCATCCAGTTTTTGAGCGATGGCGCCATTTTCATGGTCATCTCTAATGGCTTCGGTTTTATGCCGCCGCTCAACGAAAATCTTACGGTTCGTGAACGTTGGGATGTGGTTAACTACGTCCGGACCTTGAAGAAGTAGGGATGCAGATATGGATGATTTTCGAAAAATAATTTACGGCACATTGATTGGCTTCATCGCAATGGTGGTGGTGTGGGTCGGCTTCTTGACCATCTCCAGTTGCGGATATACTGTCGCCTGTTTGGGTGTTGCTCCGAAGGTGGATCGCACATCCATTCCTACTTTGGTTCCGGCAACACTTCCTGCTCCTGCGCGATTTTTGGTGACCTTTACCCCGACACAAGCTGCTGTTGCAGCTTCATCGAGCCCGGTGGAGGGCGGACCAACAGAAGTGAGTATTGCTCGTCCTTCCAATCCCGGCGGCCCTGGCCCGGCAGTTGGTCTAACTGGCAATGTGGATTCCGGTAAACAGATCTTCGCCGCCAATTGTGTGCCCTGTCATGCTGCTGAAGGTAAAGGCGGCGTTGCCAATCCGGGTTCAACGGATGGCACGGTTCCGCCGCTCAATCCAATCGATCCCACTTTGGTGAGCGCTGACAATAAAGCCTTTGTCACCAACCTCGACCTATTCATTGAACATGGCTCCACACCTGAAGGTCACAGCCCAACTTTTTCGATGCCAGCCTGGGGCGATAAAAAGGCTTTAACGCCACAGCAAATTGCGGATGTGATTTCGTATGTTATCAGCTTGAACCCGCTTACGAATACGTCTGCCGCTGCCACAACTGCGCCAACGCCTTTTGGCGGTATCGATGTGGCGCGACCATCCAACCCTGGCGGCCCCGGCCCGGCGGCTAACCTGACGGGTGATGTAAATTTCGGTAAGCAGGTCTTTGCGGCGAATTGCGTACCTTGTCATGCGGCTGAGGGCAAGGGTGGCAATCCCAACCCTGGTTCGGACGATGGAACGATCCCGGCTCTTAACCCTATCGACCCATCGCTGATCAGCTCTGACACCAAAACATATATAACTAATCTTGATCTATTCCTGGAGCATGGCTCTACTCCTTCGGGCCCCGGTCCAACTTTCTCGATGCCGGCCTGGGGGGATAAAGGTGCGCTCAAGCCACAGCAGATCGCGGATGTGATCGCGTATATCATGAGTCTAAACCCGCCCACCCAATCAAACCTGAATCCTTCAGTGGTTGGAACATCGGCGGCAACTCCCACAGCGGGCAGTGTGGCTGCTGCGACAACTGCTCCTTCAACTCCACAGGCTGCTGGTACTTCGAGCGGCGTTCCTCATCCATCTAATCCGGGTGGGCCGGGTCAGGCGGTTAGCTTGACCGGCGATGCAAATTCGGGACAACAGATTTTTGCGGCGAATTGTGTGCCTTGTCATGCGGCTGAGGGCAAGGGCGGCGTTGCCAATCCGGGTTCAACGAAGGGAACGGTCCCGGCGCTGAATCCGATCGACCCTGCTTTGAAGAACTCTGATAAAACTATCTTTGCCACCAACCTTGATCTTTTTATCGAACACGGTTCCACACCGGCAGGCCCCGGCCCAACCTTCTCGATGCCCCCGTGGGGCGATAAAGGTGCGCTTACTCCACAACAGATTGCGGATGTGATCGCTTATATAATCAGTCTCAATCCATGATCATGACCTAAAAGAAGTTCTGTGATTCAAAAGGGTGCAAAGGCCAAAGCCTTTGCACCCTTTTCTTACAGGAATATAAACAATCGAAAATCTTATTTTAAGATGTTTTTTTCTTTTTACTGACTTGGGATTCGGTAATTGATTCCGGGATTGGCGCGGGGATCGGCGTCTGGGCGATGGTCTGGGCCTGGGCCGCCTCAGAAGGCGTGGAATCGGGAGCCGGTTCCAGGTCCAGTTCGACCGTTTCTTCCATCCGAATTTGGCCGCGCAGGAACGCGCCTTCCTCGGTCACGAAAGCGGTGGTGACCACGTCGCCCCAAACGCGGCCTGAGGCGCGGATTTCCAATTTCTGTGTTGTGATGTTGCCGCGCACCGCGCCTGCCACGATGACTGTATTTGCGCGCACGTTCTGACAGGTAACGCGTCCGGTCTCGCCGACAACCAACATGCCACGCAAAGCAATCTCGCCTTCAAAGGCGCCTTCGATGCGAACGCCGCCTGAGCCGTTAATGCTGCCGTGCCAAATGACGCCCGGCCCGAGCACAGATGTAATGCGCTCGACGGCCTGGATTTGTTGTGCATTTTCAGTGGGGGATGAAGCTCGTTTAAACATACGTGCCTAATTTTACCGTATAAAGAAAAAGCAGGGATACTTATCGTTAAATGTGCGCTAAGAGTTTGTTGGTCTTCTGGCTGGCTGGAAATTGGATCTCCTCAAATTATTATTGTGTTTCGCTCTCGCAATTTGCAAATGTATCTGTGCCGGGGCCGCCAATGCAAACATCTGTCCCGTCTCCGCCGCCGAGGATGCAATCATCTCCTCCCATGCCATTGATTGTGTCATTACCGGCGCCGTCGAGAATCAGGTCATTACCGCTGGCGCCAGTGATCGTACCTGAACAAAAAATGGTTCTTTGGTGTTTGGTGGGGTTCCCCCATTTTTCACCACAGAGTACACAGAGAACACGGAGATTAAAAAAGGTTTTTCTCTGTGGACTCCGTGATCTCCGTGGTAAGCGGGGTTTTACCCCACTTAATCCTGAAGAGCCCAAAAATTTTTTGCATCCCCGATTATTTCGGGTTTGCCTGGTCGAACAGATTTCCTGAAGATTGCACAAGCCATCCGAATAAAAAAGCCTGACTTATTAATAAGCCAGGCCGGAAATCGCAAATGACAAATGTGGTTTTCGGCGGCCTGGCGGTCATGGTCGCTTTCGCAGCTTTAGACCCATAGCTTTGCGTCGCCGGCTTTCGCCGGTTTTGCCTTTATCGGAGGGGGCACTCAAAGGTTGTTGGTAAATAGGCTCAAGCCGCCGTCCTCGGCGGCGCTTTGCGAGTAAATCCTGCGCCGAGGACGGCGCAGGGAGCAAACTCATCTACATACTTTTAGCGCACCCTTTATCGGATGTTGTCTTGCATTTAATATAGCGCTGGATGATTTTCTTTTACCTTACATTGAACTTTCATTATCCGGGGTCCGCTGCCAATTAATTTCCAAATTGTTACCTTTAACTCTTGACGAATATCGTTTTGCGGGAGTATAGTGCAACCGTTATTATGAACGCATATCATGTGCAGTTTGGAAAGGAGGTGATCGTTATGGACGCCGATGGAAGTCTATCGAGCGATGATTCTATTCCCCCTATATTCTCCGAAACGTGTTTGGCTTGGGGCGTTTGGTCGCGCGTCCATATGTGCGGTCACTTCCCTGATTATCCATGCCGCGCATAATCAGAACGCGTTAACGCATCTGACCAACGGCCACCTTCGGAGAAAATCCAAGGTGGTTTTTGTTTTTCTTAACGAACTCCACTTTGACCCAAAATCTTATGGAGGTGCCTTATGGCTTTTATCAGCGAATTGACCGGCCGCCCGGTCACGGATTTTGACGGGACCCAGATCGGCGTTGTAAAAGATCTGGTGGCTCGTTCGTACAAGGAATTTACGCATCCGGTTGTGGATGCGATTGTTGTACACGGCAGGGGAGGGGATCGCGCCATCCCATATTCTGATCTCGCCGCCTTGCTCTCTGCGGCTATTCCGCTCAAACGGCCTGCCGCCAGCATTCCCGCCTACGAATTTAGTGAGAATGATATTCGCCTCGTTGACGATGTGCTGGATAAGCAGATCCTCGACACCGACGGCGCACGCGTCGTTCGTGTTAATGACATTGAACTCGTGCGCGTCAACGGCAACGTGGTCGTCAGTAACGTCGATATCGGGATGCTTGGGATTCTGCGCCGGCTTGGACTTGAAAAACTTGGCCGTTGGACTGCAAAACGCTTCAGCACGGACCTGGCAGCGGGCTCCATTTCATGGGGCTTTGTCGAACCCCTTGTGCACGACAAGTCCATGCGCTTGAAAGTGCCGGTGGATAAACTGGCTGAATTGCATCCATCTGACATTGCCGAGATCATCTCTGACCTCAGCCGCGCCGAACACAGCGACCTGCTCCACAAACTGGATATCAAACAACTCGCCGACACCTTGGAAGAAGTTGAACCAGACTTCCAGGCTGATCTGCTGGAGCATTTTACCGACGAGAAAGTTGCTGACGTTCTCGAAGAAATGTCGCCGGATGAAGCTGCGGATTTGTTGAATGAGCTGTCACCAGAGCGCAGCCAGGGTTTGCTCAAACTGATGGAAACGGAAGAAGCCGACGAGGTCCGGGAATTGCTGCGGTACGATGAAGATACCGCCGGCGGGTTGATGACGACCGAATATGTCAGCGTCTTTCCAGACATGACTGCCGCCGAAACGATCGATCACCTTCGCAAAGTTGGCGAAGACGCCGAGCTGGTCTATTATGTTTACGTCACCGATAATCAGGAGCACTTGATTGGCGTTTTCTCGCTCAGCGATTTGATTGTTGCACAGCCAGAGACGCCGATCATGGATTTCATGCACAAACAGAGTCGTGAGTATTGAGCTTGATACGGAACAGGATGAGATCGCACAGATTGTCGCCAAATATAACCTGATCGCTGTGCCGGTGGTCGACGCCGAAAATCGTATGCACGGAATTGTTACATCTGACGACGCGCTCGATAAAATTTTGCCGACAGCCTGGAAGAAGCGCCTGCCGCACTTCTTTGGAGCGCTCGAATGATGGAGAAATTGATTCTTATGCGCGACCGCTGGGCCGCCAATCGGTGGGTGCGGCAGGTCATCGTGCTGCTCTCCGTCTTTGGCCCCGCGACAATTGCGGCCATGGCCGATAACGATGCGGGCGGCGTTGCCACATATTCCATCGCAGGCGCAACGCTCGGCTACCCGATCCTTTTCCCGTTGGCGATCATCACTGTTCTGCTGGGTATTACACAGGAAATGGGAATGCGCCTCACTCTCGTGACGCGCCGCGGCCTGGCGGATTTAATTCGCGAGAAGTATGGCGTCAAAGTTTCGCTGTTCATTTTTCTGGGCTTGTTGATTGCGAACCTGGGGACGGTCACGACCGAAGTCTCGGCCATTAAAACAGTCAGCGGCATGTTGAACATTCCGGTTATGCCCTTTGTGGCGGGAATGTTGCTCATAGCGTTTGTGTTCATCACCAAAGGCAATTACAAATTAACGCAGAGCATCATGCTGATCGTTTCGTTGTTTTACATAACCTACATTATCTCGGCGGCAAAAGCCAACCCTGATTGGGGATTGGCGTTGAATAACCTGCTTTATCCGCACGGTGTGGTGTGGACGCAAAAATATTTGGTCAGCTATCTGGTGATTGGCATGGGCGTGCTTGGCACAACTATTACGCCGTGGGGACAGTTCTTCATCAGCAGTTTTGCCTTCGATAAAAAGATCGACAAGGATACGTTGAAGTATTCGCAGTTTGAGACGTATTGGGGCGCATTCCTGACGGATTTCTTTTCCTTCTTTATGATCGTGGCAACGGCTTCCACATTATTTGTGCGCGGCATTGTGTTGACATCCGGCGAGCAGGCTGCTGAAGCCATCCGCCCTTTTGCCGGCGACCTGGCCGGGACTCTGTTTGCCATCGGAATTCTCGCCGCGGCTTTCATGGGACTTGTGATTGTTCCCCTTTCGACGGCTTATGCCTTCTCTGAATTCTTTGGCTTGTCGGGCAGCCTCGACAGCGATTATCAGAAGAGCAAGACCTTTTATATTTTGTTTGTTGTCCAGTTGGTGGGCGCTGCGCTGATTACGGCAATTCCCGGAATTTCGTTGTTCCACTTTGCCATTGCCACGCAAACCTTGAATGCCATGATCCTGCCGTTGGTCTTTTTCTATCTTATTAAATTGACCAGCAGTAAAAAGATCATGGGCGAACACGCCAATAATGCTTTTCAGAAAAACTTTACCATCGTTGCCTCGGTGTTTATCGTGATCGCTTCGGCGTTTACGGTGATCGCCGTGGTCTTCCAATGGTGAACGATTGAACTAACCTGCTTGCGCGCCGGACGATTTGAGTCTATACTTTTGTAAAATCTTAGCCAAAGGAGAGATGGTCATGGATACTGTTCGTGATTTGATCCGCACGAAAGGCAGTCAGATATTTTCGGTAAAGCCCGATACAAGTGTGCTGGAAGCCCTCAAGCTTATGGCAGATAAGAACATAGGCGCGGTGATGGTCATGGACGGCGATAAAGTGGCCGGGATTCTTTCCGAGCGCGACTGTGTCCGCAAAGTGGATTTGGTGGGCAAGACCTCCAAGAGCGCCAAGGTCAGCGAAGTCATGACCACTAAAGTGCTTTACGTTGACGATACCCAGCCTCTCGACGAATGTATGGCGATCATGATCGATAAAAACATCCGCCACCTGCCTGTTTATGAAAATGGCAAACTCGTTGGATTGATTTCCGTTCGCGATGTGCTCAAACAGGTTGTAGATTACCAGAAATTCATGATCTCTCAACTTGAACATTACATAGTCAGCAGCCGATAATTCAAAGTGCCGCCGCCTTCGTACAGAGGCGGCGGTTTTTGCTTGCGCACTCTTTCGTTTCGGTCTATACTTTTATTATTGGAGTACACATGTCCGAAATTGATCTCGCTGCACTCAAACCTGCAATTCAACCTTACATTCATTTGGGCCGCCCGGGACTGTTGCCAGCCTTGCATGCGGCTCAAAAAATTTATGGCTGGCTTCCTGAAGAAGCCGCCGCCGAAATTGCAAAATCTTTGCGCGTGCCGCTGGCCGATGTGCATGGCGTGATCGAGTTCTATACTTTGTTTTACAACGAGCCGGTTGGCAAAAGAATCATCCGTGTTTGTACGGACCAGGCTTGCGCGCTCAAGGGCGGGGATGGACTCCTAAACCATCTTTGCAAACATTATGATGTGGAAGCGGGTCAGACCACCCGTGACCGGACTCTGACCATCGAGGCGAGTCCATGCCTTGGACTTTGTGACCAGGCCCCAGCCGCGCTCGTGGACGATGACGCTGAAATAAATATTTCCCCCGACTTCCATCAATATGATTTGGGCATCCCGAAATCCATTGTCGGCGGCTCGTTACATTTGTTGACGGCCAACTGCGGAAACGGCGCGACAACTCTCGCTCAATACGGCGAATATGCCGGGTTGCAAAAAACGCTGCGGATGAAACGCGAAGATGTGATTAACGAGATCAAGGCTTCCGGTCTGGTTGGACGCGGCGGCGCGGCTTTTCCAACCGGAATCAAATGGGAAGGCGCGGCCAAAGCTGAGTCGAATCAAAAATATGTCGTCTGCAATGCCGATGAGTCCGAGCCGGGCACATTCAAGGATCGCGTGCTTCTGCTGGATGATCCGCATCGCGTGATCGAGGGCATGTGCATCGCCGCGTATGCCATCGGCGCGAGCAAGGGATACATTTATTTGCGCGGCGAGTACCCATATATTTTGCCCGTGCTTGAAACTGCGTTGAGTGAAGCCAGGGCCGCAGGATATTTGAACGAAGATTTTGATATTGAAATCCGCCTCGGCGCGGGCGCCTACATTTGTGGCGAGGAGACCGCGCTGTTTGAGTCCATCGAAGGGAAGCGCGGCTTCCCGCGTGTGAAGCCGCCTTTCCCGACGACGAATGGCCTGTTCGATAAACCGACTGTTATCAATAATGTTGAAACTTTGTGTAATGTGCCTTTGATCATTTCCAAAGGTGCGGCAGGTTATCGCAAGATCGGCACGGAGAAGTCTCCGGGGACAAAACTATTCTGTGTTTCCGGCGATGTGGCGAAACCCGGCGTGTATGAAGTTCCATTTGGCGTGACGCTGCGGGAAATGCTTAAGATGGCCGGGGGAGTGGCGGAGAAGAAAAAACTTCAGGCTGTTTTATTCGGCGGCGCGGCGGGCGCGTTTGCAACCTCCGCGCATCTCGATGTCAAACTGACTTTTGAAGATCTGCGCGCGGCCGGCCTGCCGCTCGGTTCAGGCGTGGTGATGGTTTTCGACGAGACGCGTGATCTGCGCGATGTACTCAAACGTCTGGGTCATTTCTTTGCACATGAGTCGTGCGGAAAATGTTATCCGTGCCAGATGGGCACACAGCGGCAGAAGGAAATTCTCACCCGCATCGCGGACGGCAAAACTTTGGAAGGCGACTTTCAACGCTTGCAGGATGTCGGTTGGACGATGACGGATGCTTCGCTTTGCGGCCTTGGTCAGACGGCGGCCAGTGCGGTCTTGTCTGCGATGAAGTTGTGGCCGGGGCTTTTCTCTGTGGAGTCCGACAGCTTGCTGTCGAAAAAGAAAGAAGTAAGAGGAAAGAAAGTTGTTGCCAAATCAAAGGCTGTGAAGGCAAAGAAAACTTCTGCGAAGAAAGTTGTAAAGAAAAAGGCCGCAGCAAAACACAATACGCAAAACGCAAAAAACAAAACGCAAAGTGCAAACCGCAAACCGAAGGCGAAGAAAACTTTGGTTAAAAAATCGAAGAAGAAATGACTCTTTCGAAGATTGTTCTCCCAAAATATAAGGTGAACTGATGGCAGTTACATTATTGATGGATGGCAAAGAAATCTCTGTCGAGGATGGACAAACTCTTCTCGAAGCCGCGCGCGAGAACGGCATAGATATTCCCACGATCTGTTTCCACGAAGCGACCACATCCAACGCGCTGTGCAGAATCTGCGTTGTGGAGGTCGAGGGGCAGAGACTTCTTCAGCCGGCGTGCATCGTCAAAGCCGCGCAAGGCATGAAGGTCCAGACCCGCAGCGAGAAGGTTGTTCGCACGCGCCGGACCATTTTGGAAATGCTGGCCTCCACCATGGACTTGTCCGATGCGCCCGAAATCCAGGTCATGCTGTACGAATATGGCGCATCCTCGAGCCGCTTCCCGGATGCCGAACGCCGCGAGTCGCAAGTCAGGGACGACAACCCGATGTACGTGCGTGATTATTCGAAGTGCCTGTTGTGCTGGCGCTGTGTGCAGGTCTGCGCGGACGATGCACAGTACACGTTTGCGATCAACTTCGATGGCCGCGGGTTTGAGACGCAGATCGGCACGTTCTTCGATAAGTCCATTCCCGAAACCAGTTGTGTCTTATGCGGGCAATGTGTGGCGGTTTGTCCAACCGGCGCGCTCAAACCCAAGCGAGAATATTTATTGGAAAAAGGTGTCAGTCCGGCTGAGATCGGTGTGACGAATACAGGACGAAAGAAGCGAAAGAATTAACCGCAAAGAGCGCAAAGGCCGCAAAGAAATTAAAATAACTTTGCGTTCTTTGTGGGCTTCGCGGTTTGTCTTTTGGAGATACGATGATTAAACCCGATAGAATAGTTACCACTACCTGCCCATATTGTGGCGTTGGATGCAATTTACAGTTACATGTCAAAGATGACTTTATCTTCAAAGTCACCTCGCCATTTGATTCACCCGTCAATCATGGCAACTTGTGTGTCAAAGGCCGCTTTGGGTATGACTTTATTTATCATCCCAAACGCGTGACAACCCCGCTGGTTCGGCGATATTTGCTCGAAGGGAAAACGGGAATCATGAATCGGGATTCGGAATTCGTGAATCGCGGAAGCAAAGGCCCGACTCCCGATTCCCAACTCCCGCCTCACGGTGGTGACTGGGTCGAAACCGATTGGGACACTGCGCTCAATATTGTCGCAGATAACCTTGTCCGCATTTACAAGCGCGACGGCTCGGATGCCATGTCGGTTTATTGCTGCGCCAAAGCCACCAACGAAGATAATTATCTTTTGCAGAAAATGTACCGGGCGCTGTTCCGCACCAATAACGTGGATCATTGCACGCGTCTGTGTCACGCCGGTTCGGTGGTTGCGCTGCAACAGGCGGTCGGTTCATCTGCAATGAGCAACACGGCTTCGCAGGTGATTCAAAATGACGTGTTCATCGTGACCGGCTCGAACACTTCAGAGAATCATCCCATCATTGCTTTGCAGATGAAAGAGGCCGTCGAAAAATATGGCGCGAAGATGATCGTCGTCGATCCGCGCCGCATCGACCTGGTGGACTTTGCCGAATTGTGGCTGCCGCTCAAGCCGGGAACGAACGTGCCGGTCTTCACGGCCATGGCTTATGTAATGGTCGAAGAGAACCTGGTCGATCACGACTTCATCAATGACCGCACCGAAGGTTACACCGAGTTCCTGGCTTCGCTCGAAAAGTTCACGCCCGAATACGCCGGGGAACTTTCCGGCGTGCCCGCGGAAGATATCCGCAAAGCCGCGCGCATGTACGCCGCCGCGAAGAACGGCGCCATCTATTGGGGCATGGGCATCTCACAGCTTTCGCACGGAACCGCCAGTGCGCTGGCGTTGATTCATCTTGCGTTTCTCACGGGCCACATCGGACGCGATGGCACGGGACTCAACCCTTTGCGCGGACAAAATAATGTGCAGGGTGCCAGCGATATGGGTTGCATGCCTTTTCATTATCCCGGCTACATGCGCGTCGATAATGAAGACAACGCCGCGAAATGGGAAAAGACCTGGAATATCGAGCCGGGCGGTCTCTCGCGCAAACTTGGTTTAACAACCACAGAGATTCTTTCTCACGCGCACGAAGGCGGCATCCGTGCGCTGTACATCATGGGCGAGAACCCGATGATGTCCGAGCCGAATCTAAACGAGACGCGCAAACACATGCAGCAACTTGAGTTCCTTGTTGTGCAGGATATTTTCATTAACGAGTCCGGCGCGTTTGCGGATGTGTTTTTACCTGCGACACCCTTCGCCGAAAAAGATGGGACATTCAGCAACACTGATCGACGCGTGCAACGCGTGCGTGCCGCGCAGAAACCACGTGGACATGCGCGTCCTGACTGGCAGATTATTTGCGATATTGCGCTTCGCATCGAATCCCGACTTGGACGGGCCACCGCTAAATGGAATTATTCCAACCCTGAAGAAATCCTGCGTGAGATGGCGACAGTCAATCTCGATTATGCAGGCATCACTTACGAACGCATTGATAAGGTCGGACTGATCTACCCTGTGCCTGATATGAATCACCCCGGCACGCCGACTCTCTTCAAAGAATCTTTCCCGCGCGGACGTGGAAAATTTCATTCGCTGGATTATGTCCCCGTGATGGAAGAAGTCGACGATGAATATCCATTCATATTAACCACTGGCCGCGTGCTCGAACATTGGCACGGCGGCACGATGACGCGTCACTCCGCATTGAATGATGCCTACCCCGAAGCGCGCCTCGAGATGCATCCCGCCGACGCGGAAATACATGGCATTAGAAATAGCGACGCGGTTAGAGTCACATCACGACGCGGTGAAGTTGTTTTACGCGCAACGGTCACAGAAAAAACATCCGTGGGTGTGGTCTTTATCCCCTTCCACTTTGCCGAAGCCGCCGCCAATTTACTAACCAACGACGCGCTCGATCCGCAGGCGAAAATCCCCGAGTTCAAAGCCTGCGCAGTGCAGGTCTTTCCCGCGCGCGAAAAAGAGCTGGCGCATCCAGATGTTGTGGTGCAGAGGGGAAGATATTAAAACGAAACCTCCGAGATTTCTAAAATCTCGGAGGTTTTTTGATTCACTCCCCAACCAGCGCCTTGAAATGCGGGTCATCGCGAAGATTTTCGCGAATAGTTTGATGTTTATTTTAGCTTCGTTTTCAGTTCTCTAATAAACCCTTCGATCTTTTTCTGATCTTTGTTTTGCCGCCCACCACCTAAATCAAGGTATTTTTGAAAATCGGCAATCGCAGCCCTAAAATCCTTCTTCTTTTCCCAATCTAGTGCTCGATATAGATAACCATCAGCATCATCGGGGCTAAGCCGAATAGCTTCATTGTGATCCGCGATTGCACCATCTAAGTAACCTTTTTTCCTCCGGGCAACGCCACGGTTAGCATAAGGTGAATGTGATTTTGGATTTAACTCGATGGATTTTGTGTAATCTCCTATTGCGTTATCTAAGTCGCTTTTTTCGTATCGTGCATTGCCACGATTATAGTAGGCATCGGCATCGTTTGGTCTGAGATTAATGGCTTCAGTCAAATCTTTAATTGCATTATCTAAGTCGTGCCTTTTTCTAAATACACCAGCTCGATTGTAGTAAGCATCAGCATCGGTCGGATTAAGTCGAATTGCCTCTGTCAAGTCCTTGAGAGCACCTTCTAAGTCATCTTTTTCCTTCCTGGCTTCTCCACGATTTGAATATGAAAGGGACAGTTCTGGACCTTTCATATCAATTGAACGTGTGAAATCTTCGATAGCACCATTCAAGTCGCCCTTGAGATATCGCACCATTCCTCGATTATTGTAATTTATGCCTAAGTTTGGGTTAAGTCGAATGGCGTCATTGTGATCCCTGATAGCACCATTCAAATCACCTATATCTGATCGGGCAAC
>JAJYOH010000407.1 GCA_021796315.1 Chloroflexota bacterium | reverse complement strand
ACAGGAAGCTTTGGATTCTTTGCGTCAAAAGATCGTGGATGATTTTGGGCTGGTGTCGTTTGAATATGCCGCGAACGTGGACGGCCCGGTGCCGCTTCCGTTCGATGGCATGGTCGAACAGTTGCCGGTGGTGACGCTGATCGCACCCGAGCTTGAAGAACAAATGACGCAGCAACGCGCTCGTTTGCGCCGCATGGGGCCGATCAATCCGGATGCCAAAAAAGAATTTGATTCAGAGTCCGAGCGATATTCCTTCATGACCACACAGGTGCAGGATCTGCGTCAGGCGGAAACGGATTTGCGCCAGGTCATTGCCGAGTTGGATGAACTGACGCGCCAGGAATTTGCCCGAACTTATGAAGCTGTGGATAAACAATTCCGCGCCATCTTCACCCGGCTTTTCGGCGGCGGCTCGGCTCGATTGGCCTTGACCGATCCTGACAATTTAGTGGACACCGGCATTGAGATCGAAGCGCGTCTGCCCGGACGCCGCGAGCAGGGCTTGTCTCTGCTCTCCGGTGGTGAAAGAAGTTTGACCGCGATTGCTTTGGTTTTTGCCCTGCTGAAAGTTTCGCCGACGCCAGTCTGCGTGATGGATGAAGTGGATGCCATGCTCGATGAAGCCAACGTGGGCCGCTTCCGCGACCTGCTGGTGGATTTGAGCAAGGATACGCAGTTCATCGTCATCACGCACAACCGCAATACCGTCCAGGCCGCGGATGTGATCTACGGCGTGACGATGGGGCGCGACTCTTCGAGTCAGATCATCAGTTTGAAATTGGATGAGATCAGCGATGAGATGCTGGGTCACAGCCGGGGATAAAATCATCGGCCCTGAAATTGATAAATAAACAAATCTGCCCCGTCAACAACGGGGCAGATTTGTTTTCTATTATGGCCTGTTGCCGTGATTTGGATTGGATTGACCTTGGCCGATTGAACCATCGAACGCTTGTGGCGTGCATGTGCAATCAAGGCAGGTTCCCGGTCCGGGACCGTAGCTGCTGCCCGGTGTCGGTGTGCCGATTGCCCACGGATTTCCTCCGCCCTGATTTTGCGGAGCGGACATTTCAGATTGCTGGATGCGATCCTGTTCGCGCAGGCGGAGTTGTTCATTGAGCATGTCCTGGGTCTGCAAACGAAGTTGATCGCGCGTCTGCAAAGCTGTGTCAGATTCCGCTTGCTGCAACTGAGTCTGCTGGTTGACCTGCAGCATCGTGCGGCTCTGTTGCAATTGCTGGCTCCAAGCCTTGACCGCGTAAAGCGGTTCGCCCGGCTGGCTGCTTTGGGCGGCTGCAACGGTTACACCTGCCGCGCCGAACAACATGGTCAGCACAGTAGTTACAACGAGAATTGTTTTGAACATTGTTTTCTCCTAATTTGGATTTTGGAAGCCTTCCGTTTAGGTAGTCGTTCTTCGGAAGAAAAAGTTACACATCTTCACAAATTCTTTACAAAACTTTTTATGGCAATTGACACTCGATCGCTATCATTTGGCAATCTTTCCTTAGATGAGTCGGCTTTTGGAGCGCCAGGCGGCTCCATGGATTTCCAGAAAGCCAGCAACCTGAAAAGGGCGGAACCGTCCGCGCTTTTTGATTCAGATAAAAAACGAGGCGGCAAAAATGCAACTTTTTCAAGGCAGCATCATCAAACAAGTATCTCGAAAACTTATATGCTAGGAGTATAAAACATGGAAATGCTTATTGACTTCCCCGGTGGTTCGCGCGTAGATGCACATTTTGGACCTTACACAGTTCCGACCGACCAGCCGCCTGCCGCGAGCGCGCCAACGCCTTTTGCTGTTTTCCTTTCATCCATTGGTACCTGCGCCGGTATCTATGTTCTTGGCTTTTGCCGACAACGTAATCTCTCGACCGATGGCATTCGTATTATCCAGCGAATCCACAGCAATCCGATGAACGGCATGGTGGAAAAGATCGACCTGGAGATTCAAGTCCCGCCGGATTTCCCGGAAAAATATCGCCCCTCGTTAATTAATTCAGCGGAACTTTGCGCAGTCAAAAAACATCTTGAGAAGCCGCCCAAGTTTGAAATCACGACCAAAGTTGCGCAGCCTGTTTAGCAAGCTCGCAGCCTGAAATTTAAAAACGAGAAGCGCGGCCGTAAATCAGGTTGCGCTTCTCGTTTTGTGCGTGTCCGTCCATCGGTGTATACTTGTGCCATGCAACTTTTGACACCCAGGCACATCCAATGATTGACACAACAACGCACGACATCTCAGTCAAAGCTTTACAGGCCGGAGATCGGGCTGAGTTTGCCAGATTGGTGGATGCTTACTCCGGTCCGATCTATCGCCTTGGCCTGCGCATGTTGGGCAGGGAGCAGGACGCCGAAGATGTTTTGCAGAATACATTTCTCCAGGCCCTGACCCACATTGCAACTTTTGAAGGCCGGTCAAGTTTATCCACCTGGCTTTATCGCATTGCCGCCAACGAAGCTTTAATGCTTTTGCGCCGCAAACGGCCCGAAGTTAGTATTGATGATAACGACTCGGATGATGACAAGGACGATCTCTCCCCATCTGAATTTGTAGACTGGGGCGCGCTGCCGGAAGAAGAACTGCTCTCGTCCGAAGGCAAAAAAGCGCTTGATCAAGCCGTCCGGGATTTACCGGAAACCCTGCGCATGGTTTTTATCCTGCGTGACATTCAAGAACTTTCCATTAAAGATACTGCTGACGCCCTTGGTTTGAGTGAAACAAATGTCAAGACCCGCCTTTTACGTGCCCGCCTGCACTTGCGCGAACAATTGTCGGCATATTATGGCGAGCGGATGAATCAGGAGAAAAAAGATGACTGAATCCACCCACACCACCTGCGAGTCTTTGCTTGGCTCTCTCTCTGATTATATTGATGGAGAGTTGGGCGAGGAATTATGCCGCGAAATCGAAAAGCATATTTCGGAATGCGAAAATTGCCGGATTGTGGTCGACACCACGCGCCGGACGGTTGACCTTGTGCGCGCTTCGAACCGCCCTGATAGCGGCTTGCCGGACGATGTGCGGGATCGCCTCTTTAAGCGCCTCAATCTGGACGATTATTTGAAATTGCCTTCAAAATAAGTATGCCTAAAACGGGGGAATGTGTAACTTTTTCTGTTCGTTTGCATCTAAACTTCTGTAGACGATATTTCTGATCAATGCTGTGTATTTGTTGGCAAGGATCAGGAAAATTTATCAGGAGCAGCGATGGAAAAACTTCTCAACGAACAGACTGTAAGTCAGATCAAGGAAGCATTTGGGCAAATGAAAGAACCGGTGCAGATTCTGTTTTTCGGCTCGACCGAAAACTGTGATTACTGCGTCGACGCTCGCCAGCTTCTGGAAGAAGTGGTTGCAATTGACGACAGGCTCGATATGAGTGTGTATGATTTGCAGGCAGATGCGGCTGTAGCTGGCAGGTTCAATATTGACAGAGCGCCCGGCATTGTGATTGCCGCCAAAGACGGCGATCAGGTTACCGATTTCGGCATCCAGTTTTCGGGCATTCCCTCCGGGCATGAGTTTGGCACGCTGATCAACGATATCATACTTGTTTCGGGGCGCGATTCGGGGCTGAGTGCAGAAGTGCGTGAGTTCTTGAAGACCCTCGAAAAGCCGCTGCACATGCAGGTGTTTGTCACCCCTACCTGACCGTATTGCCCGCGAGCCGTGTTGCTCGCACATCAAATGGCGATGGAAAATCCAGGCATGATCCGCGCAGAGGGAGTGGAGGCCACAGAGTTCTCGGATTTGGCGAACCAGTTCAACGTCCGGGGCGTGCCGCAGACAGTCATCAATGCTGGAAGCGGAATGGTGGTTGGCGCTGTGCCTGAACAGAATTTGCTCGCAGAGATTAAGCGCGCTGTTTTGTGAACGCTCCCTGTGAATAAGCAGGTATTCAATGGCAAAGAAAAATTCCCGTCGAAGAAAAAATAATGATAATCACATCCGCCTAATGTTTGTTTTAGGGGCAGGGTTGATCTTGGTCGGCATTGCTGCGATTCTTCTCCTGCCAGGCAATCAAAGCTCGACGTCTGCTCCTCAGGCAGGCAATCTTTCAACGATTCCGATGGCGGTAAATTATCCGGCCCCCGATCTCTCTCTTCAAAATGCAGTGAACGGAAAGCATGAGTCACTTACTGATTACCGAGATAAAGTTGTGCTGGTAAATAATTGGGCTACCTGGTGCCCGCCCTGCAAAGCGGAAATTCCCACGCTTGAGGCGTATTACAAAGCTCATGCAATCAACGGCTTTATGATCGTGGGGATTGAAGCCGGCGAATCTCAAGCTGATGTTTCTAAATTCGTTCAGGAACATGAAATGACGTACCCGGTCTGGTTTGATCTTAAGACGGCCGCCTTGGACGCCTTCAAAAACCAAAACCTGCCCAGTTCTTATGTAATTGACCGCAAGGGCGTTATTCGTCTGGCCTGGGTTGGCGAGATCAGTCAGGCAATGCTTGAGAAATACGTTACCCCGTTGTTGACAGAGAATTAAATGACTGAGTTACAAAAAGGAGAACCGGTTTTGCCGGTTCTCTTTCTCTATCCAGATTTATTTTGCTTCGATAAGATATGTGTCTGCGTCTCGCCAGGTCATTGCGACAGACTTGAAACCGGCGTCCTGCAGATACTTACTGACTTGTTCGATGGATAAGCGGTGGTGGAGTGGCGGGCCGGACTCACCGGTCGCATCGGGACTCCAATCCAGCACGGCCAGAACGCCGTTATCTTTCAAGATGCGGCGCATCTCGCTGACCATTTTTTCGGGTGGCGTGACCTCGTGAAAAACGAATGCCGCCCAAATCCAATCCAGACTTTTGTCGGGAAGTTCGATCTCTGGCAATTCGCCCAGGATTGGGCGCACTTGTGAAGGCGGGTTGTGCCGCGCAAGCTCATCCAGCATTTCCTGGCTGACATCCAACGCCCAGACTATGCCGCTTTCGCCGACGACGTTTGCCAGCGGTAGAGTCCAGAAGCCGGGGCCGCTGCCCAGGTCGAGCACAGAGTCTCCGGGTCGAAGAGCGAGGCGATTAAGAAAATTTTTTGGGTCCCAACGCGCCTGTCGGTCGGGTCCAAGCAGTGCGTGCATTTTGTGGTGATCAAATCTACGATCGTCCGTAGTCATACGTGTTCCTTTCATTTTTAGATTCTTATAAAAACTTTTCAATTGGAGAATCAGTATGAACGCTTTTATTGATCCGCCGCGGAAGATATCGCTTTTATTGCGGCTGGGTATTTGGTTTTCGGAAAGAATTACCGGACGGATCATGTTGCCTGCGCGGATATTGACTTGGTATCCAAAAGCTGCAATTGGTTCCGGCGTACTGGAATCGCTGGTCGCCCATAAAGATGGACGGCTGGATGAACGTATGCTCAAACTGGTTCGGATGGCCGTCTCATTTGCCGTGGCGTGTCCATTTTGTATCGATATGAATTCCTATGAATATCGCGACCTGGGCATTACGGAGCAGGAAGCCCTTGCGTTACGCGGACAAATCGAGTTGGAAAACATGAGTACTTTTTCGGTCCGCGAGCGATTAGCAATTCAGTATGCGCGCCTTGTTTCGCAAACACCGCTTAAATTTCATCCGGATATTATTGAGCAGTTCAATACCTTCGCCAATTATGTGCTGGCGGAAGGCTGAAAAACGGGATGAATAGCGCCCAAGCGGGCGATTTGCTGAAAAATGTCGGCCAATAAAATGGCATCAGGTTTTTGCGGAAGCATTTTTATT
>JAJYOH010000406.1 GCA_021796315.1 Chloroflexota bacterium | reverse complement strand
GAAATTCCCTGTTGACAGATAGAAAATATGTGCTACACTTTTGTTGTCTTACAATAAAAAGGAGATATAAATGGCTTACGCTTTTACTAATTCTAAAGGTCAGACATATTTTTTACACGCCAAGGTCATCACAAGTTCGACCGGGAAGGAACGAAAATTGTACTTCTTCTCGCGCGAGGTCAAAGATGGCGCTGTGGATGAAGTGCCTGCGGGCTACACCGTGGCTGAAATGAAAACCGGCCTGCCCTCTCTCAAAAAAGCAGTATAACCCCGTTCGGAATGGTTTTGGGGCCTGAATGAAAATACAAAGGAGCCGCAGAGAAGCAAAGATGAATATAATGAAAATTCATGAAAATCCGAGTTAATCCGCGGCTTCTTTGTTTAATAAAACCCCATAGGAGGAGTCAATGCCAGCACTAAACCGTGTACAACTGATCGGACGTCTCGGCAAGGAACCCGAGACGCGCTTCACCCCCAACGGCAAGAAAGTGACCCATTTCAGCATCGCCGTTTCGCAACGCCGGAAAAGCGGAAGTGAAACCAAGGAATACACTGAATGGGTTTACATCGAAGCCTGGGGACGATTGGCCGAAGTCTGCGAGCAGTATCTCAAAAAAGGCAGTTTGATCTATCTGGAGGGACGGCTCAAGACGGATAAATATGAGGATAAAGGCGAGACCAAATATTCAACCAAAGTTGTTGCCTTGCTTTTGCAGTTCCTCGACAAGAAACCAGCCGAGGAACCTGTCATGGCGGTTGATGAGGAACAAACCGATTACGAAGCTTAGAATTTTACAGGAGGGGCTGTCTAAAAAGGGAATAGGCAGCCCCTCCTCAAAAGGGGAAAAGTTTAATACAATTGGGGAATGAACAATGGACAAATCAGCAGAAATACGAAGAACAAGAGCGCATTCTGAACGGACGCAATAGTTATTCAAAAACGGACCCAATTTACAAAAACTGGCGATCCAATGACCGCCAGTTTTTGTATCGCTTGTCGTCTCCTGCCTATTCTTGCCCGATTTTGCTCCCCTTTTTAGACAACCTCTGCTTTTTTAACTTTTAACCTATAACTTTCAACCCAAGTGCATCGGCATGATGACGTGCAGGAATTGTTCATCACCGACCGGACGCACCACGCCGGGCGCATTCGGCGCAGACGTTTCCAGCGCAACGTTCGGCGTTTTGATAATTTCCAACGCCTCGCGCAGGAACTTCACATTGAAAGCAATTAGCACGCCGCCTCCATCCACCGTCGCTTCGACAATGGTCTCGTTCTTGCCGGTCTCTTCCGAAGCAGCGGAAACTTCAACTTCGCTGGGTTGTAATTCACCGTTCGAAGATCTGATATTCAGCCGTGCCACGTTCGAACCTTCGCGGGCGAAAATTTCAGCCTGTTTGCAAGCCTTGAGCAAGGAAGCCGTTGAAACCAACGTGCGCGAGGTGTACTTGCGCGGAATAATCTGCTGGTAATCGGGGAAGGTCCCATCAATCAATTGCGAGACAACTTCCACATCTTTAACACGGAACACCACCTGACCGCGTCCTTTTGGTAAAACCATATAGATTGGTTCTTCGCCATCCGAAGCAACACGCGCCAACTCAGTTAAGGCCCGCGCCGGAATGATCGCCATCAGCGGAGTGGCAGCGGGCATGGATAAAACAGCCTTGCGGACAGAGAGTCTAAAACCGTCTGCGGCGGCCATCGTCAACTTATCTTTTTCAACTTGAATCAACACACCCATCAAAACCGGGCGGGCTTCATCCGTCGAAGCGGCAAAAGCCACCTGCTGGACCATCTCGCGGAAGTCGCCGACATTTAACTGCACAGCCCCTTCCAGGTCCGGAACGGGAACCGGCGGGAATTCCTGCGCATCGATGCCTTTGATATCATTCGTCGATGTTCCGCCGCGCACATTCAAAGTCTGCGTTTGAACGTCGAGCGAAAGCATCACCTGATCGACGGGCAAAGCATTGACCAGATCCGAAAACGTACGTGAAGGCACAGTGGTCGAGCCTTCCTGGTCAATGCGAGCCGGGATCCAACACGTGATGCCGAGTTCAAGATTGGTCGCGGAAAGACGCAAACGACCTTCATCCGAAGCGATCAACACATTCGCCAGCACCGGCAACGTACTGCGCGGCGAAACTGCGCGGGACACAATGTTCAACCCGCGTGCCAGATTTTCTTGAAGGACGGTGACTTTCATAGTTGCTCTCCTGCGATAATTGCTGAATACAGTGCCATTTTACATCATTAAATAAAAAGACACGCCATTTTCGACGTGTCTTTTTGATCTCATTGACCGGTGATCAACGAGATGCCAAGTGTAAGCAGCATGAATAAAAACTGCAACCCAAACAACGCCGCGGCAATGTAGACGGCAATCGTCCACGCCGAATTGCCTGCCTGTTGGCGGACTTCCTGACCTTCAGCCAGTTGACGAATTGCCTGCGCCGCCTGCTGGACCGACTGCCTGCTGACTCCGCCTGCCCAGATCAATCCTTTCGCTTCATTCGGGACGATGACGCGGCTTTTGTCAAAAGAGCCAATCCAATCTGGGGCATTTACTGCCAAACTCCCACTGAGAATCATCGCATCAAATTTTCCTGAAGGCTTTTCAGCGACAGGTGTCATCGTCACAGGCACGCTCGGCGCAAACTTTTTCAGCGCCGCTTGAACCGACTCGCCAAAGCCCTCACCCGAATCCACCACCAACACTTTGAACGCACTTTGTTTGGCAGACAGCGCATCCGCCGTGAATAGGCCATCGCGGCGCAGGACCATCAAATGGTAGATCAACAAGATTGCGAACAAAACCAATAATTGAAAATTATTCAAGACCGTGGAGAGAAATGTATTTTCGGTTTGTCCGGTCAGCAAAACTCGAATTAATTGAAAGACCAACGCCACCGCCGACGCCATGCCACCGATGACACCTGCAAACAGAGCCAGATACAAATACACACGCCGAATAATGGACTGACGTGCGTGATCGCCAGTTTCATCTTTCGCAAAAGATTCGGCCTGCATCGGACGCCACGTCAGCAGCCAGAGCGGAAGCCATGCCGCCAGCAGGGAAATTGCCGTGGCCAGATCGCCGCGCATGACATCGTTGCTGAATAAATTTTGTCCGCCCGTCAGAAAATCAATCATGTATTTGATCAGCGTAAAAACGCCGATCAAGGCGCCGCCCAATCCCAACGCGGACAGAATGTAAAAATATACGCGCTTCATCCCGGCTCGACGGACAACATCGCCAACCGATTCGATGTGACGCGTCAGCCAATGCCCGTAATATGCCCACACTGCGCCCAACGGCACGCCGATGGAAATGACTCCGCCAATTTGCTGGATAAAATCGGGAGTGGAAATATCCGCGCCGAGCAGTTTGGTGATAACGATGTTGACCAGCATGGACGAAGTTGTCAGCACGGTAATGACTCCACCCAGGGCGAGGATGTAGAGAATGCCGAGGCGTAGATTCGACTCTTTTTCCGCCGCGTCCGCCAAAGCGTCCTGAATGATGCGCCACGAGTAGAACCAGATCGGAGTCCCAACTATGAGCAAAGAAATCCCGTTGATCAGAGTCTCACGTCCGATATCGCCCAAAATATTGGATGGCACGTAGAACATAAACCGCAAAACCTGCTGTGCCCCAAAGATAACCATGAGCAGGCTATAAAGAGTCCAGAGATAACGGTATAGCCTGCGGACATCGGCAAAATTTTCTTTGGAAGGCAAAGTCTTCCACTCGCCGCGCAGTACATTCCAGAAGTAAGCAGCCACCAGTCCATTCATCAGAATGGCAATGATATTATCGGGCGCGGTCTGCGAACCGCCGATGATGGCACGCTCAGCAACAAGGTGAACGGTGGAAATAAAAGTGCGGTCAATCAACGCCAGCAAATTTTGGACAACGGGAATCAACGTGGCAAATAAAGCGGCATAAAGAAAAATAGCCCGCAAACTGGCGGTCTTCTCTTCTTCATCTTGAGACGATGAACGTTGTGCCCACAACCAATGGACGAGGAAGATCGGCACACCGACGAGCACCAAAGCCAGCGCTTGTGCCAGCGCTTCGGCTCCGCCACCGACGGTTTCATCAATGATCGAACGCAGCAGGCTGATAGAGCCCCATAATACGACCTCGAGGCTGATCAAAGCCACCAAATAAAAGTACAAACGGCGAACGGTTTTCATAATGTTATCCTTTTTATTTCGGCGGAGTTTGATACCAGCTGTAATCCCACAGGGTGTAGGCAGGCATATTTGAAATCTTCCACGTGCCGTTTTGCGTCACGAGTTGCGCCGAACCAACATTGTTGTAACCAGTCGAAAATGGATCACTGGACGAATAGATCATGCTGACCTCAACCGTCGCATCCTCGCCAGTGATATCTACCTTCCCGATTTTTATCCCCGCACTGAATGGCGTTAGCGATCCAGTCGCAAAAGATTTGCGGAACGCCTCGAAGGTTGGCTTGTTGTCGAGATCGGCCAGATAACCGTACGCTTTTTGATAATCTTTATTGAGCAAAGCCAGTACATAATTATGCACAACGCCATCCGGCGCAGTTTCAGCAATATAAGTTTGTTTATCTTGTCGCGTAAAGAAAATTACCAGTGCGGTAACAATCAATACCGCGATACCGGTTAGAATTCCGGTTAGAAAGCGGTCCTGTTTCATAAGCGCCTCCAAAGATTCAATTTCATTGTATAAGGTTTGCCTGCAAATGACAAGCAAAAATCACAACCAGGATGCCTCTAATAAATGTGTTGCAAATCCCGTATAATATAAAGTGTCTTTTCAATAAAGCTGGGTTTGGGGTGTTTTGGACAGGCAAAGCCCGTCCAAAACACCTCACTTCCCCCTTCTTTTGAGACACGATAAAAATAAACGATAGGCAGGTATGCCGACATGGTCATTCACAATTGAGTTTCCGTAAGCCGTCCGTTCGCGGGAAGCAGACGGCGCATGTAGAAAAATCCCCGTTGTTACAGTTACCTGTTCACAAAAAAAATAAACCATGACTCAACATCGAATTACCGACGACCTGGACGCCCTGTTGGACGTTCTTCCCATTAACATTCGCCACGCGGTCGAAAAGGCCAACAACAGCGAAAAATTGCTGGAGATCATCCTCGATCTTGGACGCGTCCCGACGGCGCGCTTTGTCGAAGAGGAAATCGTTTTGCAGGAAAAGGAAATCACGCGCGCCGAAATAGATTACGTGGATGAACGCACGGGCGAGTTCGATGCAGATAATCGCGCAGGCATCGAGCGCACACTGCATAGAATTTCCGCCATTCGCAATCGGCGCTCGGCCGTGGTTGGACTTACGCTACGCGTGGGCCGCGCAGTCTACGGCACGGTGGACATCATTCAGGATATCATCGAGTCGGGCAAATCGGCGCTCATCCTCGGACGTCCGGGCGTGGGCAAGACCACGCTTCTGCGCGAAGCCGCCCGCATTCTGGCCGAGAATAAACGCGTGGTCGTCGTGGACACATCCAATGAAATTGGCGGCGACGGCGATGTGCCGCATCCCGCCGTTGGCAGGGCGCGCCGCATGCAGGTGCGTGAACCAATGCTGCAACATGAAGTGATGATCGAAGCCGTTGAAAATCACAACCCGGAAGTCATCGTCATTGATGAGATCGGGCGCGAACTCGAGGCCGCCGCAGCCCGCACCATTGCCGAGCGCGGCGTGCAGCTGATTGGCACGGCGCATGGCCAAACCCTCTATAATCTTTTGCTCAACCC
>JAJYOH010000405.1 GCA_021796315.1 Chloroflexota bacterium | reverse complement strand
TGTGGACATATTATCAAGGTTTTTTTTCAACGATTGGCAAAGTAGCAGCCCATCCATTGAAATCGATAAAACCAGAAGGCAGCTAACAGTCTTTCTCATGCTCGGACTGGCCACCACCATAATAGACGTTGCTTTATTGCGAACATGGCCGATCCTTGTAGATGCGAACATCGCGGGTTTTCCCAACAGTCTCAGTACCGACACAAAACTCGGCGAAAGGACTTTTGCGGCAAGACAGGCTTACGATTATATTAATTCAAATCTGCCGGAACAGATTCACGTTCAACACAATCCGTCCGAATTATTGAATCGACCGGTGGGGTTATATTTGAACCGTCCCATGACAATCGCCGGACAGACAGCCTACGGCATTCCAGCAAAAGAATTAGAGAAACGAGTTGGAATTACAGCAAAAATATTCGAAACAGAATCCAACTGGAACGAGATAGATCAATCCTGCAAAGAATTTTTTATCGATGTGCTTGTCGTAACCGACCAGGACCCGCTCTGGAAACGCCTGCTGCAACTCGAACGACAAAGAAGTCCGCTTTATCAGAACCAATACTATGCAGTTTTTGAATGTGGAAATTTCAGCAAGGTTGCCATTCAACCATAACCGATCTATTACTTTCTAACAAAAAGAGTCCGTCGCAAAAGTGACGGACTCTTTTTCACACAATATTTATTACTTTGCGGATATGGAAGGCGCCGGGGCCTTTGAACGCACCACCGCCCAAGCCAATACACCAATCAAAATCAGGGCAGCACCCCAAACCGCCCACAGCGTAGCGCCAGTCACTCCAGCATACTGGACAACAATCGGGGCGATGATAACCGAGACCAGATTCACGACCTTGATCATCGGGTTCAAAGCCGGGCCAGCCGTGTCCTTGAACGGATCGCCGACGGTATCGCCAACTACGCCAGCTTTGTGTCGTTCGGAACCTTTGCCCAGATTCTTCTTCGGATCTTTCGGCTCGTCTTCAATCAACTTCTTGGCATTATCCCAGGCGCCGCCGGAGTTGTTGAGGAACACTGCCAGCAATTGACCGGAGACAATAATGCCGGCCAGGAAACCGCCGAGAGCCTCGACCTGCAAGAGCAGGCCAACGATAATTGGCGTAAGAATGCCGAGCAATGCCAGCGAGACTAATTCCTTCTGCGCGGCAGTCGTCGAAATTTCAACGGCCTGGCGGTAGTCGGGCGCAACCTTGCCTTCCAACACGCCCAATTTGAACTGACGGCGGACTTCCAGTACGATCAGGGAGGCGGCTCGAGAAACAGCCTGGATCGCGAACGAGGAGAACAGCCACGGCAAGGCGCCGCCAATGAGCATACCGACAAAGACTTGGGGAATATCCACACGGATACCAAGAGCGCCAATGCGATTCGCTTCGGCTACTCCAGCGCTGGCTTGAGCGCGGCTTACATCCACGAGGAAGGAGCCGAACAACGCAACCGCTGCAATCACTGCAGAACCAATCGCAACGCCTTTGGTAATCGCCTTGGTGGTGTTACCAACGGCATCCAGGTCGGCCATGATCTGCTGGGCGGCTTTGGTCTTCTTATCTTCCATGCCGTGCCAGGCCATCTCGCCGATACCGTTGGCATTGTCAGAAATTGGGCCGAAGGAGTCCATTGCAACGTTGTTGCCGGTCAATGTCAGCATACCGATACCGGTCATCGCGACGCCATAGAGAATGAACGTGACTTTGTTGGCGCCATCCACGCCAGGGATGCTTCCGAAAATGAAGATGGAAGCAACAATGGTCATGGCGATCACCAACACCGACCAAACAGACGACTCGAAACCGACAGAGATGCCTTGCAAAATCAAAGTCGCCGGGCCGGTATCCGCCGCTTTCTTGATATCGTTGACAGGTGAAGCTTCCGTGCCCGTAAAGTATTCAGTCAAACGATCAATGAGAATGGCGAGCAAAACGCCCACGCCTACAGCAGCAGGTGTGCGCCACCAACCTCCCCACTGAGTCATCTCTGGGCCATTCAGGTAGATGAAACCAGTGATGAAGAACAGAACAACAGAAATGGCCGCAGAAGAAAGGAAGCCGCGGAAAATAGCAGCCATGGCATCGCCGCCTTTACCAGGGCCACCACGCACAACGTAAGTGCCGATGATCGAAGACAGCACGCCAATACCACGTACCATCAACGGGAAGATGATCCATTCGAGGCGGCCGGTCAGATGCCAGAGCGCCAGACCCAGAATAAGTCCGGCCACGATCGTGACTTCGTAGGATTCAAAAATGTCGGCGGCCATACCAGCGCAGTCGCCGACATTGTCACCGACCAGGTCCGCGATCACAGCCGGATTTCTCGGATCATCCTCAGGGATGCCGGCTTCCACTTTACCGACCAGATCCGCGCCGACGTCAGCCGCCTTCGTGAAGATACCGCCGCCAACGCGCATAAATAAGGCCAGGAGTGTGCCACCAAAACCGAAGCCGAGCAAAGCATCTGGAGCGGCAATACCGAGTAGGATGAAGATCACGGTTCCACCGAGCAGACCCAAGCCATCAGTCAACATTCCAGTGATGGTACCAGCACGATAGGCAATGCGAAGCGCGTCAGCAAAAGATCGTTTGGATGCAGATGCAACGCGAACGTTAGCCTGCACAGCCATACGCATGCCGATTTGCCCAACCGTCAGTGAAAAGCCGGCACCCATGATAAAAGCCAACGCACGCGCAATGCCAATGATCAACCGGACTTGATCCGATGTCATGGTGCTGAAGCGCTCCAAAGCCTCTGGCGATGGCGGAACGATGTAGACGGAGAAGAAAAGCGCCACCGTCAGGATACCGATCAAAGGCAGAATGGAGCGCAATTGCTTGCGAAGATAAGCGTCCGCGCCATCCTTGATCGCGCCCCAGACTTCCTGCATCTTGGGCGTGCCCATGTCCTCTTTCAGGATTTGGGAACGGAGGAAGACCGCGTACAAAAGGCCGACGATGGCAATGCCGAACACGACCCAAATCGCGATGACTTCCAGTGAAGTAAGTCCTTGCATAGCGTACATGTGGGGTGATTCCTCCCGAGCTGAAATAAAATAGGGCTTGCGCCCTTGATTGAAAGCAGACGGATTTTACAGGCGCATGGGGTTTGTGTCAAGAAAACAGGAAATGCCGCTATCGTTGACAGTTAAACCTTATTTTGATAAGATAGGTCAAATTCGCTCGGCTTATCCGTACAAGGAGAATCAATGTTACAGGAAATTGATGTTCAGACCATTAAGTTAACGTCGGCTGCTTCCAAAGCAGTGAACGATATTCTTTCGGAACGCAAACTCGAAGGTTTTGCTTTGCGGGTTTTCGTCGCAGGCGGCGGATGCTGCAGCGTGAATTTTGGCATGGCTCTCGACAATAACTTCCGTGATGCAGACACCACTTTCGAATCTGGCGGCGTTAAAGTCGTTGTAGATGAGACCTCCATGGATTATCTGCGCGGCGCGAAAATTGATTTCGTGAACGACCCCGAACGCGGCGCCGGATTTGTGGTGGACAGTCCGAACGCAAACTCGCAGGGACACGAACACGGCGAAGAGGGTTGTGCTTGCGGCGGCTCCTGCTCCTGCAATAACTAATCTCTAAAGATAAAATCAACCGGACTCAATTGAGTCCGGTTTTTTAGACATCCCGCGAAAGTCGTAAACTCATTCCTATTTTCAAGCCATTGTCCGCTAATTTTCACTAATCTTCACAAATTGGCTTTAGAATTCGCGCAGATTAGCGGATGGAAAAACAGTGACGCATTACTTTTGCAGGAGGTTAATTTTATCTTCCACGAAGAAACGAAATAACAATCCCCAATGCCCCAATAAACAGAAATCCAAAGATCAACAAACCGACTGGAATGCGGCTGGGGTGTTGCGTCTGGACTGCAAAAGCGGGAATGGCTAGCGGCGCCGGAGCTGTGTAAGTCGGGAGGCGCGTGGCAGCCTGGGGGACAATAAATGCCGCCGCGAGCGTTGGGTTTATTGTGGGAGTCATGGCAGGCGTCGGCGTGGGTGGAGAATCTACAAGAGGCAGGATGGCCGAACCTTCCGCGCCGCCTATCAAGGAAACGTACAAAGCATACACCCACCCGATTGAATTTGGCACGCCCTCGTAACGGATCATGATCCAGTTGGCATCGTCGCGAGCGCGGCCAAGCGCAGGTACTTTCACGCCCGTCAACAACACACCGATGGCCGGATAATTAAAACTACTGGGACCAGCGTATACATCAATCTGTTGTAAGCTCGGGTCAACCGAAACCATTGGCCCGCTAGGAGTTCCGGTTACCGTAGGAATCGAACCAGTTGACTGTTGCGCCAGAGCGGGAGCCGGAGGCGGAATATACAAAGCCAGAAGCAACCCTCCTGCCAATAAGATGGAGAGAAACGTAAACTTACGAGCCTGCATTAGCGGCGGCCAAAGAGAGAGATCGAAAAAACGAGTGCACCAACCAGGGCGCTCGCCACAATAACCATTCCCATTGGAAAACCACCCGACTGAGAATCTGCTGTAGAAAAAGTGGGAACAACCAGCGGAACCGAAGGAGTAAAAGTCGGCAGGCGAGTTGAGGTGGGTTGAACGATGAAAGCCGCCGCCAGCGTTGGGTCAATGGTTTGCGTCGCGAGCGGCGTGGCCGTTGGTGGAGGCTCAACCATCGGAAGAAAACCTGCTGAGAGAGACACATTTGCGGCGTACACCCAGCCAACGCCGCCCGGCCCGGATGGATATGAAATTTGAATCCAGGTCGATTGTGGAGATTTGGCTAACGCTGGAGCTGTTGCGCCAATTGGGAGCTGGCCGATGATCGGATAATCCGCTGTATTGGGTCCTGTGCGGACATTGATGGCAGGTTCGCCAACAACATTAACTGTAATAAAAGGCTGAGGCCCGCCCGGCGTATCAGTGCCAGTGGCAACGGCTTGGGCATGGACAGAGGCACGGATCGGCGCGGCCAGCAAAAGTCCGAGAAGAGACGCGGCAAACAATATCCACAAAGTGAGTCGAAACCAAAGACGCTTCATTATCGTAATATATCCTAAAGGGAAATCGTTTCGCGATTATAATCGAAAATATGGATCGACGAATTTTCCACGGAAATCTCAAACCAGCGGATGTCGCCCAGGCGCTATTGGCAGAATTTGATCGCGGTAATCTGCGTGCGCAAATATTGGGACAAGCCGATAATCTTGCGGTTCAAATTGGAAATCGGCCGGGCGCGCCATCCGGGGGCCAGACTGCGCTGACGGTGACCATCCAAAAAGCGCCGGATGGTGTGCTCATTCAACTCGGGGAACAGGAATGGCTTGGCGTGGCTGCATCTCTCGGCTGGACTGCGTTTACCGCTTTGCGCAATCCATTCAGCCTCATCAACCGCCTGGATGACCTCGCGCAGGATGTCGAGAATCTGCAATTGCATGAGCGCATCTGGCAGGTGATAACGCAGGCCGCCCAGGCAGTCGGCGCCAGCCACGAACTTTCTGAAAGGCTTGGCCGTCTGACGTGTGAGTATTGCGGAACGGCCAACCCGGTCGGCGAAGGAGCCTGCATTGCCTGCGGCGCGCCGCTGGGAAAATCGCAACCCGGCACATGCCCCAACTGCGGATTTGTTGTGAAGCCCAACGAGGCGAGATGCCCGAATTGCGGACAAACCTTATGAAGAGAATGTGAGAGAGCCGACGGTTAATCAGGCGTCTTAAATTTATGGCTTTTGTCATTTTTTCACCGTGCAGAGCGCAAAGTACACTACGAGAGTGTTTTGAAATTGCTTTTTAGCCACACCGCTTGTCG
>JAJYOH010000026.1 GCA_021796315.1 Chloroflexota bacterium | reverse complement strand
GAAAAAAATATTCGCGCCTGTGTCGAAGCAATTCTCGCGCAGACTTATCCCAATTTTGAATTGATCGTTTTGGATGACCGTTCGGTGGATTCCACTTCGCAGATTCTAGAAAGCCTTGCGAAGGTTGGAAACCTTCGCAAGGCTCGCCTGCAAATTATCCACGGCTCAGACCTGCCCTCGGGCTGGGCCGGAAAGCCCCACGCTTTGTACCAGGCTGCGGCCTCTGCAAAAGGCGACTGGTTGTGTTTCGTGGACGCCGATACTTTTCTCTCGCCGGACGCAATTTCATCTTGTTATCTCAAAGCCGTCGAAACAAAAGCCGACCTGTTCACGATCATGACCAAACAAATCACCGGCACATTCTGGGAAAAAGTCGTCATGCCGCTGGTTTTGACCGCGCTCTCGGTTGGATTTTCTCCGCGCAAAGTCAACGACCCGAAAACGCGCGATGCGATTGCCAACGGTCAATTCATCATGATCCGGCGAAATATTTATGATGCCATCGGTGGACATGAAAGCGTCAAAGACCAGATCGTGGAAGATAAAGCCATTTCAGAAAAAGTGAAGTGGAGCGGCTATCGTCTGATCGTCGCGGACGGAATGCAGGTGGCGAGCACGCGCATGTACACGTCACTGCCGGAGATGTGGGAAGGCTGGACGAAGAATATTTATCTCGGTCTGCGCGATCATCCCGCCATGTTGATGCTGGGCGCGTTCGGCGCTTTTGTTTCTTTAGTTGCCGCCTTGTTCCTTCCGGCCTGGCCTTTGTTGGGATTGTTTTGGTTCCTGCACGGTGGCGATGGGTTGGCTTTATGGATTATTGCCGAAGCGTTGATACTCTGGGGTTACCTGATCTACGCGCGTGCAAATGTTGCATCCAAAATGGAAATTTCACGCTGGTACGCGTTGACCACGCCGCTCGGCGCGGCAGTCTTCGCGGCGATGATGTTTACATCGGCCTGGAAAGTTTTGTCGGGGCAGGGGGTGACGTGGCGAGGACGGAGATATAACCCCAATTAACGGAAGCCGCTTGAAGTTCAGAAAAAGAAACGACGCGTGATGAGCGCGTCGCTTCTTTTTATTGTTGTTCCAAAAGGATTTGGTCAGTGCCTCTGTCTATCTCCCATGGATAGACGATGAAGGCATCCGTGACCGCCGCGTAATAATCGGGACGTACCGTGCCGAATAAATTTCGATACGGATTGAAATGCAACACGCACGTTTCGGGAAAACCGCCCGCGGCCGAGACTCGATTCTTGACCGATGTGATCGTGCGTCCCGAACCCCAGACATCGTCCACGATCAAGGTCGGGCGTCCGCGCAGTTTATCGTCGGCGGGGAATTGCAGGAATTCCGGCCATTCCATCATGGTGGATTTTTGAAGCTGCGCCGGAAAATCTACAGCTGCTGTGAGAACGTGAGTGATGTCCATTGCTTCGGCCAGCATCCCGCCGGGGACAATGCCGCCGCGCGTGATCATCACCATCGCAGTGAATTCGCGGCGGAACTGCGGCAGAAGGTGATCGATGAGACGATTCACCTCACCCCAGGTTATCATTTCGCGGCGTTGTTCCGGTTGCATTAAATTGCTAACCCAATACGGCGGCTAACGGAGCAGGCGCAGCCACCTGAATGGGCTGACCAGCAACCTGTGCTTTTTCCACATCACGCGCCCACAGGAAGAGGCAGGTATTGTAGGCGGTCATCGTGTACGAGCTGATTACGCTTGCCACCATCGCAAATGCGAAGAAGACCATCGCGCCGATGGCGATGGCGATGACCACAACCGCCACGCTGTTCGATCCAAGCATGGCTATCATTCCGCCGCCGATGGCAAAGCCGATGATCAAACCAATCAATCCAAGCACAAAGCTGATTGCCCCAGTCACCCAGCGCACACCGACTGTGCTGACGCCGATCAGAAGCAGGTTGCCTTTCGCGATCTGTGTAGCGCGTTTGACGCCAGTGGCAAGATTGGCATTTTCGATCATCATGGCGGGCAGAATCAAATAGGAGGCTTCCGTCCAAACGGTATCAATTAATCCGGCGACCATGCCGCCGACAAGATTGCCTCCACGTCCGTTGCGGCCCCTGCGAAGTTGATTAGTGAATACATTGACTACGGTGGATGCGGCGGCCAGCGCGATGATGTTCAGGAACTCGTGCTGGACTCTGGCCCAGGCTTTGTCCATGCGGCCATCGCCCTCGGCCAGATAACCGTAGATCAGATAAACGGTCATGCCGGAGAAGAGATAACTGACCACATAGTGAGCAAAGATCAGGAGCGCACCCATGATGCCCATCGCGATCTGTCCGGCGAGACTGTTGTCTCCGCCGAAGAGAAAGGCCACCGCGATCAATGGGATCAACCCAATGACCGAGACGATGGCTCCAACGATCAACGCATAAATGGACGGCTTGATCAAGTCCTTATCTTTAAATGCCATTTGCCAGGCTTGCTGCATAAATGACCAGCCACGTGAAAGCGATTGCATAGTTATCTCCTTCTAATTTCTAAGTTTGAGCGATTATAGCAAACTTACCGGGTCTACCTCAACCCGCCATCCGGTGGATATTTTCCCGCGCAGAATCGAAACGGGATTGAGCGCACGTAAAATGATCTGCCAGCGAAATTCGCCGTTGAGCTTCGAGAAGAAACTCGGCGCGGGGCCAATTAAATTTGCCTGCTTCAAATTTGAATCATCAATTTGTCTTTGAAGTTTTGCCGCGAATTTCCGCGCTTCTTTTTCGGCGGCCGAAGAATCCCGGTGGCGGAATTCCAGCCGCGCCAAGCGAGCGAACGGCGGATAACCCAGGCGTTTGCGCTGCGAAATTTCCTGTTGATAAAAACCATTGACATCATGTTTGGCCGCGGCCTGGATGACATAATGTTCCGGTGAAAAAGTTTGCAGCACCACGCGTCCGCCGCGTGACGAGCGACCGGCGCGGCCTGCGACTTGCGTGAGCAATTGAAAGACTCTTTCCGATGCAAACGGGTCAGGCAGGTGCAAACCAACATCCGCGAAAACGATTCCAACCAACGTGACGCGCGGCAGGTCGAGTCCTTTTGCCAGCATCTGCGTGCCGATCAAAACGTCGGCGTGCCCCGATGAAAAATGCGCCAGGATGATTTCGTGTGCGTTCTTCTCGCGCGTCGTTTCCCAATCCCAGCGTAAAGTTTTTGCACGCGGAAAAAATTTCTGCACTTCGCTTTCCACTTTTTCGCTGCCGAGTCCATAGGCGCGAATATTTTCATTTCCGCATTCGGGACATTTTTTCGGCATAGCTCGCGTATATCCGCAACGATGACAAAGAAGTTTAAAGGCGTCGCCCTGAGTTTGTCGAAGGGTTGAAGGTTGAAGGTTGAAAGATTCTTTTCCCTCAATCTTTGACCTGGAACTTTCAACATGGGCCGTCATCGGCGTGTCGCAGCGCGGGCATTTCACCACGTGTCCGCAATCGCGGCAAAAAACATAAGTTGCGGTTCCGCGCCGGTTCAAAAATAAAATCGCCTGTTCGCCGCGCGATAAAGTTTTTCCGAGCGCATCCGTTAATTCGCGGCTGAAGATTTCGCGGTTGCCGGATTTCAATTCTTCGCGCATGTCCACGATGTGGATCGGGGGGCAGATCCAAATTGTTAGCGGAATCCGTTACCGGGTCCGTGCTGATGCGTTGAGTCAGTTCCAGGCGGACACTTTCCCCGACTTCAGCTTGATTCCGTTGAATGAGGCTCGGCGTCGCTGATCCCAAAATGCACAGCGCGCCGCAAATTTTTGCATACGTTTGCGCGGCGCTGACAGCATGATAAAACGGCGGCTCGCTTTGATAGTAAGAATTGTCGTGGCATTCATCGGCAACGATCAAGCCAATGTTTGGAAGCGGCGCAAATAGCGCGCTGCGCGGACCGATGATGATCTTGAGTTGACCCGCGCGGGCGCGCCGCCACGTATCGTAACGTTCGCCCTCGGAAAGTTTGGAATGCAGGATGCCGACCTGGCCGGGAAAGCGCGCCATGAATCTGCGGACGGTTTGCGGCGTGAGCGAGATTTCGGGGACGAGGATGATGGCTTGCTTTCCGCGCTGCAAAATTTCTTCGGTGGCGCGCAAATAAATTTCCGTTTTGCCGGAGCCGGTTACGCCTTGAAGCAAAAACGGTTTGACAGATTTTCCTTCGGCAAGTTGACGAAACGCTTCATCAACTTTTTGCCAGGCATTTTGCTGTTCATCGGTCAACACCAATTTCCCGATTCCAAATTCCCGATTTTCAATTTTTTCCAATGGGTCGCGGAAAATTTCCGTCTCGCGCAAAATAATGAGCTGGCGTTCTTCCAATTCTTGCAGGTCAGAAATGTTGCATCCGCTTTCGGCGTAAACCCACGAGACGTTGATCGCGTCCGTTTGCTTGATGAGAAATCGTAGGGCTTTTTGTCGGCGTTCGATGGTTTGCGGTTTGCCAAGCATTGACATCGCTTCTTCGGCGATTTCCGGCGCGACAGCCAATTGCGCGGTGCGGATAAATTTTGGCCGGATGGTAGATGGCGGCAGAATGGATTTCGACGTGAGCACGCCGCGCCTAACGAGTGCATTTGCGGTTTTGCGCCAATCCACTTTTGCGAAATGGCGGTCGATCTGGCGGCCGCGCAGAGGGCCGCGTGTGTTGAGCAGATTTAGTAATCGTTTTTGTATTTCGTTTTCAGGCGCTTGTTGCGTGTTGCGTAATTCGTAAAGAACATCGGCCTGTTGATTTAATCCGGGCGGCAAAAATAATCCGACGATGGATGCAAGCGATGAAAGTGTGGACTCGGCTAAAGATTCGGCGAGAAAAATTTGTGCCTGCGTCAGAACCGGCTGCGAATCGACCAGCTCGATAATTTCTTTTGTTTCGGGGACGGAAGGCTGGTCAATAAAACGCAGAACGATTCCCTGCACAGTTTGTTTTCCGAACGGCGCGATAACCAAATGCCCAACGCCGATTTGCCCGGCCAAAGATTCCGGCAGGGCATAATCAAAAACGCCCGCGACGGACGGGACGTTGATGGCAAGTTGAACAAATGCGGTCATGGAATAGTTTGGTTCTGTCGTTTCAAGAAAATAGACTTCCGAAGTCTGCTCTGCAAAATTATTTCGTTCTTAAAATCGCCGCCGCGCCGTAGCCGACAACTGCGCTGCAATCACCGGTCACATCGCCGGAGGTGGCGTGATGCAAAATCTGGACTTTGTCTGCGCCGAGTTCGCGCGCCGCCCACATCACGGAGGTTAGTGCGCCGAGTCCGCAGGCGAAACCTTTGCCGGCCGCTTCGGCTTCGAGAACCTTTTCCGGGATGAAGGATTCGATTTCTGCCAGCATATTCCCATCCAGAAGATTGGCAGTTTTTTGATCGTAGTAATGTGACAAGTCTGTGCTTGCGACGAGGATGGCATTTTTATCTTTTAGGATTTTTGCGAGGGCGAGGCCGAGTCCGTGGGCGAGCTTTGGGTCATGCGCGCGCGACATGACTGGCAAAAGATTCCAGTTTGATTTAAGAGCGCGTTGCAAAAAAGGCAATTCGATTTCGAGAGAATGTTCGGGGTCGTTGGCGATGCGCGTCAGGCCGATGCCGAGCGTGGATTTGAGTTCGGCGTCCAAAGCATCGACAGCGGCGTGGTTAATTTGAATAGGGCCGAGCGGCGTCGCGTAGCCACTATGTGTAGAAGTGAGAAACGGAGCGTTGTGGTAGTTATGAAAAGGCGATAAAACGGCGACCAGTTCCGGGTCCCGGCCGCGAAGCGCGGAGAAAGCATATCCGGCAACGGGGCCCGAATAAATGTGTCCCGCGTGTGGCGCAATGACCGCCATCACATCCCCGTTCAATTTGGGAAGTTGTGCATTATCCATGTAATGATCAACACTGCGGGCGAGAGAGTTGGGGTTCCCCTCATACCAAAGCCCGGCGATGGGCGAGGGACGAAGATCAACGTTCATAAAATGATTGTAGCACAGGTGAATTATTAAACAATGAGACCGGTTTCAAACCGGTCTCATGTCGTTGTTTGTAGTTACGGGACTACGTAGCTGGCAATGATTTGATTGAGCGTATCGAGATAGGTGTCTTTATAATCGTTCGACCACTCAACAGTGAACATCAGGAAATTCAACTTGTCCCGAACCTCAAAGTACGATAGGCCGGAGTAACCGCCGCCTGATGATGTCCAGGTGAGACGCTCGCTGCCATCTTTTTGAATACTATCATCGCTGACGTGGATGTCGCCTTCCTTGCCCGTGTTGCTATAAAACTGGTGGAGCAATTGAAGGGCAAATTGCCCGTTTTGTGAGCCTGTAAATGGCGTGCCGTCGTTGTAAACGATATTCTCGACCAGAGCGTTTCCATCGGGGGATTTAAATTGATCGATGTAATAGTGGGTGCCGCTGTCAGATTTATGTATCCAATCGCCGGGCAAATCGATTTGATAGAACTTGTTCTGGTCGGTGAAAGTGACCAATGCGCTGCTGCTGCCAGTATTGCTGTTGCTGCTGTTATCGTTCGGCTGGGTTGTCGGTGCAGGCGGTTGCTGGGGCTGCGGTTGTTGCGGCGCGGGTTGTGTAGGGGTACCGGAAAGCGCACTACACGCAAGTCCTACTGTCAACACAAAAGCCATAAAGCCAATTAAAAACAAATTACTACGGGTTTTCATGAGCATCTCCTCTAGGTTAGTTTATACGATTATATAAAAATAAATAATCAGATGCAAGTAAAACAGGCTGGCACTTTCGGTTGATTTTTCTCCGGCAATAATGTTACAGCGCAAGGTTTGTGTGGGCAGGGTCAGAGTCCGCTAATCTTCGCTAATTTTATTCGCGCAGATTAGCGTAGATTGGCGGATTCTGCTCAAGGCTGCAGGGCTTTCTCGCGACTTTGCGCTGTAATATTAAATAAAACCTGAAATTATCGAACCCGAAATAACTCGTTCAGATTAAGGGATTTTGTAGCTGGTGTATATTTTATCCAAAATATCTGCGTATTGGCTTTGGTGATCGTTAGCCCACTCGACCGTAAACATCATGAAATCTACGCCGTCTCTAACCCTAAAATAAGATAGGCCCGAAAAGCCTCGGCCTTTGGAAGTCCAGGTGAGGCGTTCTGTGCCGTCCTGCATAATCTTGTCGTCGCTGATGCGAACGTCGCCTTCCTTGCCGGCGCTGCTGTAAAACTGGTGTAGCAAATGAAGAGCCATTCGGCTGTTGTCAGCGCCCGTGAATGGTTTCCCGTCGTGGTAACTGATGTTCTCAACCAAAGCGTACCCATCGGGTGATTTGAATTGATCAAGATAAGCGTAAGCGCCGCTATTGGATGTATGTATCCAGTCACCGGGAATTTCAATTTGATAGAACTTATTCTGGTCGGTGAAAGTGACAAGGGCGCCGCTGTTGCCAGTGTCATTGATGTTACTGTTTGGTGGAGTCGGTGTGAATTGTGGTTGTTGCTGTATGGGTTGAACGGCAGGGGTTACGCCGATATTACAAGCGATTCCAATAGCCATGAGGAAGACTGCAAAACCAAGTAAAAATGTATAACCACGAGTTTTCATGATAGTCTCCTCTGGATTCGGTTTATAAAATTATAAAGAAATAAGGCTCATTGGGAATCGCCGTGATAAATCAGCACATTTGGTGACGCGTCACGGCAAACCCCGGAGAGCCGATATTTTTAATGGCGGGATGCAAGGATAACCTGAGTCGCACGGAACGCGAGCGGGGGCAGGTTGTGATAATCGAACCAATCGGCCAGGTCTGCATCGTCTCCGGCGCGTAATTCACCGCTGATAATTTCGCCCTGATAAACGATAATAAAGTCAGCGCCGCGCGGATGTTCGCGCCCGGCGATCACATCCAATACTTTTGTTGAATGAATTGTCAGGTTGGTCTCTTCAACACATTCGCGCTCGGCGGCGCGGGCGGGGTCTTCACCTTCGTCAATGAACCCGGCGGGCAGCGTCCACAGTCCGCGGAAAGGTTCGTTCACGCGCCGCACCAACAGCACGCGGCCATCCTGTTCAACCAGAACGGCCGCGGCAACTTTCGGATTGGTGAAATGTATCCAGCCGCATTGCGGGCAAATGGGGCGCACGCGCCCGAAGCGCTCGGCGTATTCCATTTGCGCTCCGCAGCGCGTGCAATATTTTATTTCCATTGTTTTCGGAATTTTCTTTCGCTCGAACGACGCAGCAGCCAGGCGGATGCGCCGAGCAGAATGGCGATGATTGCCAGCCCGATTTGCCAGACGAACGGCACAGGCGCTTCATTCTGGACCCGGGCCGGGGCGCCATTACTCAATTCGGGTACCAGGCTCTTAGTGGATGGCGACTCAGTCGGTGTGATGGCCTGATCTGCGGATGGCGTCACTTCTGTTGGCGACATTGCTGCAAATGGGCGCATGGGCGCTTCGGTTGCAACGGGAGCTTGTCCCTGAACGGATTCTGCTCCGCCGCCGCCCATTCCAAGAGCAGGGGCTGGAGCCGCGGCGAAACTGGAAGTCGCAGCGGGAGCAAGCCCATTGATGGCGAAGGTTGCGATGAAGAGCAGGGTCGCCAGCACGGTTGCGAATCTCAAGGTTGGATAAGCGCGCGGTGTGGGCGCTTTGATTCCGGCCATTTTTGGAGTGAGTGTGAAGTTGCGCGGAGCGCGTCGTTGCGGCAGTTTGCGGAGCAAGCCTCGGGCTGAGCGTAAATCATCCATGGCGGCGCGCAGGTTTGGGTCGGAAGAGAGGCGGGATTCCAGTCGCGCAGAATCAGACGGACTTAATTGTCCGTCTAAATAAGTAGAAAGAAGTTCAACGTCTCGAAAGGAAGTCATTGCGGCTCCTTATCCAGACGCAGTGAAGCAGGCAGAAGTTCCCAGAAGCCCTGTAAACATTCGCGCAGACGAAGACGTGCGCGCGCCAAACGTGATTTGATCGTGCCAAGTGGGACGCGTGTGGCGCTGGCAACTTCTGTGTAATCGAGACCTTGAATATCGGCGAGCACAACCACTGTGCGGAAGTCGCTGGGAAGCGCATCGAGACAATGTTGGATGGCGTGTTCGAGTTCGTCGGCTTCGAGCTTTTGCTCAGGGCTCATGGATCTATCGGCCAGCCAGCGCGGCGAATCCATTTCGTCGCCGTCGCTGGTGTCGGGCTCGAGCGGCGTGGTGGGGCGGCGTTTCCTGCGCCGCAGTTCATCGTAGCAGGCGTTGGTGACGGTGCGCATGAGCCAGGCTTTGAACGATCCGCCGCGAAATGAGTTGATGCTTTTGAACGCGGAAAGGAACGCATCCTGTGTGGCGTCGGCGGCTTGATCTTCATCGCCGAGAATACGCAAGGCCGTGTTGAAAAGTGTATCCTGATAAGCAAGGACGAGAGTATTGAATGCGTCCAGGTCCCCGCTCTGGGCTTCTTTGATGAGGGTGGTTTCGTCCATGTAGATATTTTATCATGGGCGATTAAAAAGATTTAACGCGAAGACGCAAAGCCGCGAAGATTCTTTCTGGTTTGCCGCTTTGCGTCTTTTGATTTTTTGGTCGGTGGATTATTTGATTCTTTTCGAGATCAAAATATAAATCCAGCGCCAGATCGTCATTCCAAGCGCGGAGGTTGCGCTGAATACAACTGCAAAGATCGGGATGATAGGTGCATTAAGAATTAATCCGCGTATCACAACAGCCAGCGGCCCGGCAAATATCATTGCCAGCGCAGGCCGCCAGAGTTGTTTTGGGTTGGATGTGATTTCTGAATTGAAGAGTTCAAACCACGGGGCGATGGCGAACCAGGAAATGATAAGTGGGAAAAATACGGCGGCCATGCGCGGCAGGAAGGAAGTGTTTGCTTCGCCGTGAGTTGTGAATCCGATAATGGTGACGATGGCGTGTGCAAGGATATCGCCAATGAAAGGAAGATATTTTTTCACGAGAATTATTCTTGTTTCCTTGAAGCCGGGAATAACAACACTTCGCGGATGGAGTGTTTGTTGGTCAGTAACATGGCGAGACGGTCCACGCCCATGCCGAAGCCGCCGTTGGGCGGCATGCCATAACGCATGGCACGCAGATAATCTTCATCGAGCGGATGTTTCTCTTCATCGTTGTCGGTGTAATCGCGTCCCATTTCCAGGAAACGCTGTTCCTGATCGAGCGGATCGTTCAACTCGGTGAAGGCGTTGCACAATTCAAAGCCGGCCACGTAACCTTCGAAACGCTCGACGGTCAGCGGATCGCCGGGCATGGATTTTGCCAGCGGAGAAATATCGCGCGGATAATTGTAGAGGAAGGTCGGCTGGATCAAGGTCGGCTCGAGGAATTCGCTGAGCAGAAAATCGATCTGCTTGCCGCGCGTTGCGTGCGGATCGGGAGTCTTATTTGGATGTTTGGTTCGGATGGCTTGGAATAAATCCGCGGCGGTTTTGTGTTCGGCGATGTCAATGCCGCTGGCTTCCAGAATTCCCTGCCGCATTTCGAGTCTGCGCCAGGGCGGTTTGAATTCCAATTCGTATTCGCCGAATTTAACTTTGGTCGAGCCGGTCACTTTTTCGGCGGCGTAAGCCGCCATTTGCTCGGTCAATTCCATGACCTGTAAATAGTCCGCGTAGGCCCAATAAAATTCAAGCTGGGTAAATTCCGGATTGTGTTTGTAGGAGACGCCCTCGTTGCGGAAGTCGCGTCCGATCTCGTAAACGCGTTCGAGATTTCCGACCAGCAATCGTTTGAGATACAGTTCGAACGAGATGCGTAAATACATATCCTGTTCGAGTTCGTTGTGATGCGTCACGAACGGGCGCGCGGCCGCGCCTCCGTAAAGCGGTTGCAGGATGGGCGTTTCAACTTCGAGAAAATCGTGATCGTCGAGGAAGGTTCGTAAAGCTTTGACAAGTGCGGCGCGTTTGCGGAACGTCTCGCGCACTTCGGGATTAACGGCCAGGTCTGCGTAACGCTGGCGGGCGCGCAGTTCGGCGTCTTCGAGGGCGGCGTAACGGACAACTGTGCCATCTTCCTGGGTCACGTCTTTGTCAGCGGGCAGGGGGCTGACGGATTTGGCGAGCAGGCTAAAGTCGTGGACGTGAAGCGTGATCTCGCCGGTCCTGGTGCGGAACATCACTCCCGAAGCCTGGATGAAGTCGCCGATATCGAACATCTTGTTGAAGAAGTCCACGCGCGGCTGAGTCAACTCGTTCATGCGGAAGAATAATTGGATCCTGCCTGTACCATCTTCGATGTGGGCGAATGAAATCTTGCCCATGGCGCGCGCGGCGCGGATGCGTCCGGCCAGTGTGGCTTTGACTTCTTTACCCTCTTTTTCCGCGGCTTCAAATTCAGCGATGGCTTGCGCGCTGGTGTGCGTGCGCCTGGCGCGCGTGGGGTAAGGCTCCACGCCTTCCGCGCGCAGGTCTTCTATTTTTTGTAAACGGATTTTTTCAAGAGAGTTGTAATCTGCCATTTCGATTTTTCTCCCCCTCTCCATTTTGGAGAGGGAAGCGGTAAAGCCGCACACAAAAAGCCCCGCGCGGCCCGCCTTGCGGCGTGGTGCGCGGGGCCGCGAAAAAATAAACCCTTACTTGACCTTTAGTATCTTGACTTTATATGTGCCGTTCGGCGTCTCGACCGGAACCACGTCGCCGATTTTATGGCCCAAAATGGCCTTGCCAATCGGTGATTCGTTCGATATCTTACCTTCGCGTGGGTTGGCCTCCGCCGCACCGACGATGGTAAATTTTTCTTCCTCGAAGCCTTGTTCTTGAATGGTTACCGTCGAACCGATGGCGATGACGCCTTTATGATTCTTGTCTTCGTCATCTATTAGATGCGCCGAGGCCAGCAGTATTTCAAGTTCCTGAATGCGGCCCTCGACAAAGGCCTGTTCATTCTTGGCAGCCTCGTATTCAGCATTCTCGATCAGTTCCCCGCCTTCCATTGCTTCATGTAGGCGCTCGGCCACTTCCTGTCGTTTTGCGGTGCGCAGATGGTCGAGTTCTTCCTGAAGCTTTTGGAAGCCTTCCTTGGTCAGGAATTTGGTTGGCATAGTGGGCATCCCTACTAAAGAATTTGCATCCTATATAGGATGCAATGTTGTCCCTCTGGAATTCCAAAGGCGGGCTTAATATATCATGGATTCAGGTGCGAATCAAGCCCCGCCCTTATTTGTCTACTCAAATTCCCAAAACCGGATACCGCGGCGCTCGGACCAATAAGCCTGTATTTTTTCTTGCATCAATTCGGGACTTTCAAAAAGTACCGCAATCTGGGACGCGTACGCGGCTATCGCTTCCTGCCACGCCTTTAGGCCGGCTTCGGAGACCGAATGAGCTTTTGCTTTCATCCCGGCCGTTTTTGGATTCAGTTCGTCAGGGTGATTCAATAAATACGGGATATCTGCATCATAAATCAGCGGACGCTCCAGCAACTCGGCGGCTTTTCGCACGGTGACGTGGTCAACGTGGTTGCCGACGGTTAGTTGGCAAACCAGTACATCGTCCGGCTGGGTGCGAGGCGCAATTACCTTGGCGATCTCGGCGGGCAGGTCTGCTTCATCAGCGTGGGGCGGATCGAAAATATTATCTGCATACAGCCAGTCGCCGTTCTTGCCGCGGCGGTAAATACAATCCAAAAAATCAAACTGGACGGCTTTCGCGCCCACAATAGCTGTGGCATTCAAATTCTCCAAACGTCGCATTTCAACGGTTTCCCTGGCTGACGAGAATCCCCATTCGGTGTGCAGCTTCTGCGCCAACGGTGAGATTTCGCCTTCGGGAGGAAAGCCGCACATGAAAGTCCAGATTTCAACCGGAGCACCAGACTGGGTCTGCTCATAAATTAATCCGCCTGCGGAAAGGATGGCATCGTCAAGGTGCGGGGATAGGTAAATGTAGCGCATGAAAGTATTTAACCACAGAACCACTTGACAGGCAGAGTTTGCATCTTAAAATTCCCATGTTATTATGGTTATGGGATGACTTTATGAAAGATGTCTTGAAGATAACCCTGTATGGGGCGCCGCGTATTTTGGGCCTGTTGTTTATTTACCTGCTTAGCAAGCCTGTGTTGAATACTCTTGCCGCATACCCAACTTGGAATGTATTTATTAGTCTGTTGGCGCAGCTTCGTTGGAGCATTTTCCTGGCGATTATTTTGGCGTTTGCCTGGCGCTGGGAATGGATCGGCACATTTGGTTTCGGTATTTACGCGGTATGGTACATGGTGTCTGTTGGCGGACCTGATGTGGGAGCATTTCTAACAATGGCGGGTGTGCCGGCCCTGATTGCGGTTCTGTTTTTTATCGGCTTCACTTTTAAGAAGGATATTCTTGAATAATTCCCTGCTCGTGTTGGATGGCAGAAGATTTGTAGCGGGGTAGATTCACGGAAACGAAATTCACGCGCGACAAAACGCGATTAAGTTAGCTGGAATGTTTGCCTGTCTTTTTACTAACGCGTGGTTTCTTTGCAATAGGATTCTTCTTGGTAATTGCTATAGGCTTGGATGTCTTTTTTGGAGCGGCTATTTTTGTCGCTTTCTTTGCGACAGCTTTTTGGGACCCGGTTTTCGCGCTTGATGATTTTTTCTTCATTGGAGCGGATTTTTTTGCCTTAGCGGCAGGCTTCTTTTCAGCGACTTCTTTCTTTCCTGCTTTCTTTCTTGGCTTTTTGACCTTCACTTCTTCAATTGCAACTTCTTCTTTTTTACCAAACATCCCATTAAACTTTGCTTGCATGGACTCGACGCCAGCGCCGCGCAGTGTTTCATTTACCGCTTTCCATTCGTCACTGTCCACGAATTTCCAATCCATGAAAACGTGATGCTGGTACGCGCCCAACCCAACGTATAAACCTTTGCTCCACAATTCTTCACAGGAGCGAATGTATTCCAAGTGCGTGACGTAATCCTTGAAAATGGCGAAACCTTCAAATGGCAACCCCAATCCTTCGGCGAGAGACTTTTGTCTCAACTCGCCCGAGCCTTTGTCGAGATACGCCACGGATGTTTTGATCCAGCCGCGCGTATCCGCGAATTTGTTGTGGTAAATGACCAGCCCACGTTTGTCGTCGAGACGGTTGGAATAAGCGAAAACATTTTCATCCACTTTTCCATTGGCGGTGAAAAAGTCAAAGAGCAGGAAGTTTTCCACATCGGCGAACAGGTGTCGGCGGTGAAGGAGCGGAAAAAGCTTCCACTCGTGGCCGCGGATCAAGCCCTCGTCCGGCATCTCATCCAGCTTTGGTTTGCGAAATTCCATCCCATATTTTTCGCGGAAGCCTTCCACTTGTCCGTGGCCGAACATCGGCAGGCCAGGCAGGGTCGCCAATAAAGTCGCGACGCCGAAATATTTATCGCCGTTGCCAAATTGTTCGACCGCCGTTTTTTCATCGGGGTTGTTCATGAAGTTAACGTAACGCTTTAAAATTTGCGGATCGAACTCGATCGTGTTCTTGATCGCCAATCGATATTTGGCGTTGTCTTCGTCGCGCAGCATGTGCATGAAGGCCGAGTTATAAACGCGATGCATTCCCAGCGTGCGGACAAAATATCCCTCCATCAGCCAGAAGGCTTCGGCCAGCAGCAACGTATCCGGGACTTCGGTTGCGACTCTGTCCACGACTTCGCGCCAGAACTCTTCGGGGACTCGCGCGTCAAATTCGGAGCGGGTCAGGCCGCGCTCAGACCGGGACGGGATCGCGCCGCCCGAGCCCGGTTCGGGAAACCACAAACGCTGGATATGTTTCTTCGCCAGGGTCATCGCCGCGTCGAAACGGATGACTGGGAAATTTCTCGCCACATGCAAGATGACCTGGATAACTGCTTCACGCACGACCGGGTTGGAATAATCCAACTGGGCAGTATCGTTCCATGGGAAGGATGTGCCATCGTTGCCGTGATAAATATAACGAGTCTCACCCGAAGCGCGGTCGAAGCGTTTGAACACAACCGATGCGTCGGTGTGGTCGTAATAATGATCTTCGAGAACGATTCCCGCGCGTCCATCATCAGACAGGTCTTCACTATTGAAAGTGTAAGAAGGAAATGGCGGAGTTGGAACGGAGAGAAACCAATCGGGATGTTCGATGACCCAGGTCGAATCGATGCCCATGTGGTTTGGGACCATGTCGGCAGAAAGGCGGATGCCGCGCTGCCAGGCGTGTGCCCGCAGATTGTTGAGCGCGTCCCAGCCGCCGAGGTCGGATGCAATGTCGTAAGCGTGAAGGGAATATGCCGAGGCGACCGCATCGCCATCACCCATGCGTTGTTTGATACGCTGGCTGGCGCGGCTGCGCTCCCACAGCCCGATCAACCACAGACCGGTGAAGCCGCGCTGTGCCATCGTATCCAGCTCTTCATCGGGAATCTGGTCGAGCGTTTTTATCCAGCGCTGATTTTTTCTCGAGAGTTGTTCGAGCCAGACATAAGTATTTTTGGCGAGCAGAACAAGGCGCGGCATCCAATCTTTGTCGGGGCTGAAACGTTCATACTCTTGATAATCGTGTCCGCCAAAAGTTGGCGCATCCAATGTTGGATGGAAATCGAAATTGGCTTTGTGGCGCATGATTTCTTCTTTGACAAAGTCGATGCTGCGCAAAACCCTTTCGATGAAATCTGCGCCGAGCAAAGGCGCCCATCTATCCAACAAAAATCTTAATTGACCTTCCAGCGAATAAGGCGAAGCCTTGGATGGAGCAATGAGAACTTCATATAATGTTTCCCCTGAGTTTCCGCTTATGGAATCTTGCGTGTCAAATTTCGGCTGCCTTGCGAAAAAATCGTTTAATAGCCAGAGCGAATCATCGTAGGCCGATGGACGCAAAACAGAATCGTCGAAGAATTCCTTGTAAGGCTGGAGCGCCGGGTTGTTGTTGGCGATATTAACCAGCAACATTTCTTCCATTGAAATTTGTTTGTGGGAAATATTTCCTGTGGAACCGGATAAATATTCGTTGACTGACTGCTGACCTTGATAAACCGCGTTGGGTGGAAATTCGCCAGTGAATTTCGCAATGGTTTCATACAAACGCGCGCCAAGCTTCGATTGTAAATCTCCAAATGCGCGCGTCATCACGCCGGGATTCTGTTTTTCGTATTGGCGGATAATGATGTGCAGAATCTCATCCATCAGACCCATGGCGTAAATGTCAGAGGCGGGGACGATGCGTCCGCTGACAGCGTGGATTCGTTCCACAAAACGGCGAGCCGCTCCAAAGTCCGCAAAAACGACGCGGCCATCGGTCGCAAAAAGGGGTTCATCGAATTGATATGTTTGCCGCGCCCGCCGCGAAATGTGGAATTCGAATATTTTTTTCATAGTGTTCATAATATACCATTTACTTTCGCCTGTCTCAATCTTTAATCCCGACTGATTCTTTTGCGGCTCAAAGCGGTTGCATATTTGCAAAGTGCCCTTTAAAAAATTCGGGTATACTTTTGCCGTCTTATGCCAACGTTCGATCCAGCGTTAATTAGATTTACATTACTCTCTTTGGTCGCGGCTTTATATTTGCCCGTGATCTTTTTCGCCCTTTTGCGCCGTGATGGACAGGAGTCTGCGGCAGGTTTAGTGGGTCTATATGCGACTGCTGGTTTGGGGCTGGGAGTATTCGAGGCTTTCTGGCGGGACGGGCGATTGCCGGGTTATGATGTGCTGGCATTCGGGGATGTTCAAACGTACGGTGCGTTGGTTCTCTCTTTTCTCACTGTAATGATCGTGCAGGTTTTTATGCGCCGTCCTGCGGTTGGATGGGTTGGCGCAGCAATAGTGATCGCTCTTGGAATGGCAATCATTGCCATTGATGAGCCAAAATTTCCGCATACGATTTGGTCGAGCGGCGTTTGGACGTTGACGCGTGATCGCCTGGCTGTCAGTTGGGCTTTGCTGGGCTGGCTGGTGTTTACCATCGGCGCGGCTTTGTCTGTGATCGGCGCGTACTCGCAAACGCGGCAGCCTCTTCTGCGTAACCGTCTGACGTATTGGTTTCCAACTTTTATTCTTATCGCGATCAATGATGGAATGATCCTGGCCGGCAACGCGATTATCGGAAACCCGCTTCGGTTGATCGCCGCCTGCCTGATCGCCTACGTGGCGCTTACGCACGATCTGCGCGATGTTCGGCAAATGGTGCGCCGCGTTCTTGTTTATATTATTACCGCCCTGCTGATCATGGTTTTTTATTTGGTCAGCTTCTCGATTGCGGAAATCGGTTTTCAAGCCGCGCCCGGTTACAGTCCGTTGTTGATCGGCGCGGGCATCTCGCTCTTCCTGGCTTTATTGTTCACGCCATTATTAAGTTTTGTCCGCCGTCTGGTGGATCGCTGGCTCAAGCTCGATCAATATAATGCTGGCCGCACACTTCACGAATACAGTGAAAGCATCAGTAATATTCTCGAGATGGAACGCCTCGCGACCGTTGCTGTCGGTATCATCATGGAGAATATGCAAGTCCAGCGCGGATTCCTGTTCCTCGTGGATCAGGATCACAACTCTTCGGGTAATCGATTCTATCGATTGCGTGCCGTTCGCAGCGCGGGGGAGCGTAAGATACTTGCGATTGAACTGACCGAAGACGGGCCAATCGCTTCTTACTTTAATAGGGAAGGCCGTCCGCTTCTTCAATATGACCTGGACCTGCTTCCGTCATTTAGAGGCGCGTCTCTGCTCGAGCGTGAGTGGTTCAACCGCCTCGAAAGCGAAGTTTATATTCCGATCTTTTCAAAGAAGCAGTGGATTGGCTTGTTGGCTTTTGGTTCCAAACTGAGCGGAAACCGCTACACCGAAGAAGACCTGGTCACACTCAGTGCGCTTGCCAACCAGACTGCTGTTGCTCTTGAGAATGCCCGTCTGGTGGATAATCTGATGCGCCTCAACACTGAGCTTCGCCAGGCGCGCCGTGATCTGGAAAAAACCAACCGCGACCTTGAACGGCTCGATAAAACCAAGTCCGATTTTATTAGCATTGCGTCGCATGAGTTGCGCACGCCGCTGACGGTTATCAAAGGTTATAGCGAAATGCTCATGGAAGATACCAGTCTCAATCCAAATTTCCGTTCGGTCATCAAAGGCATCCATGATGGAGCGCTTCGTTTACATGAGATCATGGACTCGATGTTCGACATTGCCCAAATCGATGCGCGTTCAATGCAATTGAATTTGCAGCAGATCAGTCTGGGGGATGTTTTGCGCGATGTGAGTCTGGCGGCCAAAAGCAAAACCAAGGATCGGAATCTCGCATTGACCATTGACCTGCCCATCCTTCCAAATATTAAGGCTGATCCATCCAGCTTGCAAAAAGTTTTTCAGCATTTGGTTAATAATGCAATCAAGTTCACGCCCAATGACGGAAAGATCAGTATTACCGGTCGTGTGGTGGATGCGCGTTCGAATGATTTGCCTGAGGGCGGCGTCGAGATCATTGTCAGCGATACCGGTGTGGGCGTGGACCCGAACTATCGTGAGATCATCTTCTCTAAATTTTATCAGCCGGGCGATTTGACCAAACATTCCACCAGTAAGAGCCGTTTTAAAGGCGGAGGCTCCGGGTTGGGTTTGGCCCTTTCCAAAGGTATTATCGAAGCGCACGGTGGGCGCATCTGGGTCGAAAGTCCGGGATATGATGAGATCAATTTTCCTGGAAGCCAATTCCACGTGTTGATTCCGTTGACAAAGCCCGGGAAGGATGATTCGCTCAAGATGAGTGCGCCATTAAAGGTCGCGTTATAAAATTAATTTTTGTATGATATTGTCTAGTGGGGGTGGGCAGGGTTGTCAACTTCTGCAATCGACTGTATAATCCCCCTTACATTTTTCTTAACCGGAGTCAACTAGATGGATCAGAATCAGGCCCTGCCAGCTCAGGGGAGCGACAAAAATCAGCAGGGAGACCAAAACACCCAGAGTATGGAATCTTTGCTTGCAACTGAGGATATCGGCGTCGATATGCCTCAGACCGGAGAAATCCGCAAAGGCGTTATTGCAAGCATTAGTCAAAGCCAGATTCTTGTCAGCGTCGGTGCAAAGTCCGAAGGCGTTATTTCAGGCCGCGAGATCGAACAATTGTCGGCTGAAGAACGCGAAGCGCTCAAGGTTGGTGCGGAAGTCCCCGTTTACGTTATCAACCCTGAGGATGAGAACGGTAATGTTGTCCTTTCTTTTCGACGCGCTCAGGAGCAGATCTCCTGGGAGAACGTGGAAAAGATGGTTGGAGAGGATCGCGTTTATGACAGCAAGATCGTCGGCTTCAATAAAGGCGGTCTGATCGCCATGGTCGGCGGATTGCGCGGCTTTATTCCATCGTCACAAATCAGCGCGTCGCGCCGCTCTCAGTCCAGCGGCGATACGCCCGAACAGCGCTGGCAAAAAATGGTCGGACAGCCAATCACCGTCCGCATCATCGAAGTGGATCGTGAACGCCGCCGTTTGATTTTGTCTGAGCGCGCCGCGTCCACTGAGTCCCGCCAATCGCTTAAAGAGCGTGTCATTGATGAGCTTGAAGTTGGTAAGACATACACCGGTCGCGTGACCAGCCTGTCTGACTTTGGCGCTTTCGTCAACGTCAATGGCGCTGACGGTCTCGTCCATCTCTCTGAGATTTCGTGGGATCGTGTCCAGCATCCGAAGGAAGTTTTGGAAGTCGGGCAGGAAGTCAAAGTCAAGGTTATCAACATCGACCGCGAAAAGAAACGCATCGGACTTTCGATCCGCGCCCTTGCCGACGACCCGTGGAAAACCCGTGTTGAGAAGTTTACCATCGGCCAGCTGGTCGAAGGCGTCATTACCCGCCTAACCAAGTTTGGCGCATTCGCCCGCCTCGAAGGCGATATCGAAGGTTTGATTCATATTTCCGAGATCGCCGATCATCGCATCGAACATCCCAAGGAAGCTTTGAAGGAAGGCGAAGTGCGCGCATTGCGTATCATTCGCATCGACGCCGACCAGCATCGCATCGGCCTCAGCCTGCGCAAAGTCGACTCGGGCGCGTATGCCGATAAAGATTACAAGAAACTCATCGAGGAGTTCGGGCATTCATCGTCCGATGATGACACGCCGTCTGCCGACGAGAATTCTTCTGCAGAATCGGGTAGCTAACCAGCGACCGAATAAAAAGAGCGCACCCCAGGGTGCGCTCTTTCGTGATTATGACTCTGATAATAGACTCTCATTGTGATCTGGCTTGGAACATGCTGAACTTCGGGCGCGACTACACGCGTTCTGCATCTGAAACGCGTCGGCTTGAAAAAGGCACCATTGTCCCCGAAAAAAATGGCGATAGCCTGATCGGTTGGCCTGATTACCAGCGCGGTCAGGTTGCCATTGTTTTCTCGACGTTGTTCGCTTCACCGATACGCGCCAAAGTAGGGGATTGGGAAAAAGTCTGCTATTCAACGTACGATGAAGCGCACCGCGTCTACCTGGACCAGTTGCGGCTCTACCATCAATTGGCCGACTCTAACCCCGATCATTTCCGCCTGCTTTCCAGCACAAAAGATTTGCGCCACCACATGACTGAATGGCAAACATCATCAAAAGATGGTCATCCGGTTGGCCTCGTTCCATTGATGGAAGGCGCTGACGGTATCCGCAATCCCGATGAACTTCGTGAATGGCATGAGTTGGGACTTCGCATCATCGGCCTTGCCTGGGCAGGGACTCGTTACTGTGGCGGCACAAGAGAACCCGGTCCGCTGACTGAAGACGGCCGTCGTCTGTTGAAAGCGATGGCGGATTTCAACTTCACACTCGATCTGAGCCACATGGACGAGCAGGCTGCGCTTGAAGCGCTTGACTTTTATGAAGGTCCAATCATTGCTACACATGTTAATTGTTTGGCGCTTTTACCCGGTTTCTCGACCAATCGCCACTTTTCTGATCACGCAATGCGAAAAATTATTGAGCGGGGTGGAGTAATTGGCGCCGTTCCACTTAACACATTCCTCAAGACAGATTGGAAACGGCAGGGCGGCTCGCGTCGTGAAGAAGTTCCATTGGATGTAGTGGCGGCGCACATCGATCATGTTTGCCAGTTGGCTGGTGATGCATCTCACGCAGGTATCGGGTCTGATTTCGATGGCGGATTTGGCCTGCAATCCGTTCCTCCTGAAATTGACACGATTGCAGATCTTCAAAAGCTGTATCCGCTTTTGATCGCACTTGGTTATTCAAAAACCGATGTTGAAAATATTCTGGGCGGGAATTGGCTGAATTTTCTGCAGGAGAGTCTGCCCTCATGAATAATATGACCGACCGTCCTGATTTGCTGCCCTCTGCAACTCAGCTTTTTCCAACCGTACCATCCCCGACTCGTATTCGGGCAGGTTTGGCGACCACATTCATTGGGCTTTTTGTTTTCACGGTTGGAGCCAAACCGGGTTGGTTCGGCTGGGACCGCAGTCCGGTGGTTGGATTCGTTCAAATTGCAGTGTTTTTAGTGGGCCTTGCTTTCATTTGCCTTGGCGGTTATATCAGTCTGCTGGCTTTATGGAAAGGGGCGTCTCGCACGATTGCAGCTGATATTGGTTTACGATTGGTTAGCACTGGTTTTGTCATTGCTGTCTTTGCCGGCATGGCAGATGTATTTGGAATGGGCTCACAGCCTCCGCCTCAGGTCCCTTATTTCGGCCCATGGCAGGCGACTGGTGTTCTAATCGGTCAGATTATTATTGCGTTGGGATTTTTATTGCTGATTCCGTATAAGTGGCCGGGCAAAAACTAATACTGTTGACTGGCAATTTCATCTTTCGCGACAGCGTCGACGCGAATGGCAAAGTTGTGACATCTAAGCGGTCCTGTTTCAGTATCGCAGTATATATTTCCCGGTACGATCGTTGCTGAATTTGTATTATCTATTATCCTTGATGGAGTTAAAATGAATCCAGGCTTTTTGCGTCTAACAGTGATTGGTGTCGCTATCATTTTAATCGGCGCGGCGTGTATGCCTAAGGCAACTCCGCCCCCGGTGGATGTAATGGCAACTGCTGTAGCTCGCGCAGCATCCGATCTCTTGACTCAAACCGCAGCTTCTTTCTCGCCTACTCCGCCTCCGCCCACTAATACGCCGATACCGAGTCCAACCGATACTGCGACCATTACGCCGACCAAGGGCGCTCTCAAGCCGACTGTTCTTCGGAACTTTGCAGGGTGTTGGTTTGGACCGGGTCCCACCTATGTGCTGGAGAGCAATATCAAGAATGCCGAGAGAGTCGAAATACTCGGCATTGGAAGTGTGCCAGGCTGGTATATTATCGTAAACCCTTACTTTCACAAACCATGCTGGATAGAAGCTTCTCAACTTGAAATTGACCCTGCCCGAGATTTATCCAAATTGCCGGTCATGACCCCTGGACCTTGACTGTTCTCTGTTTATAAAAGTTGATAACATCGGTTAAACAAAAAAAGATTATCTGACAAGATAATCTTTTTGGCTCTTGAGTAGTTTCAAGGAGTTGCTCAAAAGTTGGTAAGATAAGGGCATGCTAAACATCCAAATCAAAAATCTTGTTGATGACAAGAAGTGCTACGAAGTGGTGCGCGAGTTGCGGTGGTCA
>JAJYOH010000404.1 GCA_021796315.1 Chloroflexota bacterium | reverse complement strand
GGACGTGGAATTTCCTGAGGGCGAAATTCCCGAACTTTACGAAGCCATTGAAGTGGAGCGTTCTGGAAAACTGCCGATGGTGCTAGAGGTGCAAAAGCATCTCGGCGATAACTGGGTTCGCACAGTCGCGATGGACTCAACGGATGGCCTTCAGCGTGGAGTCCCCGCTGTCGCAACCGGCGCGCCGATCCTGGTCCCGGTTGGACCTTCCACGCTTGGACGCATCTTCAATGTGTTGGGACGTCCCGTGGATCAAAAGGGCGATGTCCAGGCCGCGATCCGTTATCCGATCCATCGTCCTGCGCCGTCGTTTGCCGAGCAATCCACGCGCGTGGACGTGTTCGAGACCGGCATCAAAGTTATTGACTTGATTGCTCCGTTCACGAAAGGCGGCAAGACCGGCATCTTCGGTGGGGCAGGCACGGGCAAGACCGTCATCATCATGGAACTCATTCGCTCGGTCGCGACCGAACATGAAGGCAACTCGGTGTTCGCGGGTGTGGGCGAGCGCACGCGTGAAGGAACGCAGCTTTATCGCGAGATGCTCGAGTCCGGCGTTATGAAAGATACCGTGATGGTTTATGGGCAGATGAACGAACCGTCCGGTGTGCGCCTGCGTGTGGCTTTGTCTGCGCTTTCGATGGCGGAATATTTCCGCGATCAGGGCCGCGACGTTTTGCTTTTCATTGATAACATCTTCCGCTTCTCGATGTCCGGCTCGGAAGTATCGGCTCTGCTTGGACGTATGCCGTCCGCGGTTGGATATCAGCCGACCCTTGCGACCGAGATGGGCGAACTTCAGGAACGAATTACAACGACGCGGACCGGTTCGATCACTTCGATGCAAGCCGTTTACGTTCCCGCGGACGATTATTCGGATCCCGCACCAGTGGCGACGTTCACTCACCTCGATGCGACGATTGCTCTTGAGCGTTCCATCGTTGAAAAAGGCATTTATCCTGCGGTGGATCCATTGGCTTCGACCTCGCGCATTCTCGATCCAAATATCGTCGGCGTGGATCATTACAATACAGCTCGCGAGGTTCAACGCGTTTTGCAGCGTTACAAAGATTTACAGGACATCATTGCCATTCTCGGTATTGACGAATTGAGCGAAGATGATAAACTGATTGTGGCACGTGCTCGTAAGATTGAACGTTTCTTCTCGCAGCCGTTCTTTGTCGCTGAACGCTTTACAGGAATTCCCGGACGATATGTCCCGCTTAAAGATACTGTTGCCGGCTTCCGCGAAATCCTGGATGGTAAATGCGACGATCTTCCCGAGCAGGCCTTTATGATGGCAGGGACGGTTGCTGATGTCCGTGCGAACGCGGAAAAACTGGCAAGAACCTCTTAGCGGTATCGTTTTTGATTGCAGTGACTCGGATAAATTATCATGCCCATTCGTTGTGAAATTGTTTCCCAGGATCGCACTGTTTTTCAAGGTGATGTAGATATTGTCATCCTGCCGGGCGCGGGCGGCGAGATGGGCGTCCTGCCTCATCATGCGCCCGTTTTGACAACGCTGAAATATGGTGTTGTCAAAGTCCGACGCAGCGGCAAGGAAGACATTTACGCGGTGTCGGGCGGTGTGGCCGAGGTTCAGCCTGATATTGTCACGATCCTAGCTGACGCGGCTGAGAACGTGGAAGAAATTGATGTCGAGCGCGCACAGCTTGCCAAGAGGCGCGCTGAGGAAGCGCTTGCCAAAGGCGCGCCCAAGAATCCGGATGCACTTTTGGCTGTCGAGGCAGCTTTGCGCCGATCCAACCTGCGCCTCGATGTTGCGCGGCGCTATCGCAAAGGCGAGAGTCGTTTTCCGGGAAGCTAATCCGTGGCCGTATTCTCAAAAGATCTGGGCATTGACCTGGGGACCATATTCACCCGCCTTGCAGACAGCACGCAGGTGCTGATGCAGGAGCCGACCATTGTCGCCATCGAAGCGAATGAGCAGAAGATGGTGGCGGCGGGAAACGAGGCGCGCGACATGTACGGGCGCGTCCCGGATAATATTGAAGTTGCGCGCCCACTCCGAAACGGCGTTATCGCCGATTACGAAATCACTGAAACCTTGCTTTCCTATTTGCTCCAGCGTGTTAGTGGATCGCTGCGCGTCTTTCGTCCGCGGGTGATGATCTCAGTTCCATATGGCGTCACCAGCGTGGAACGCCGTGCAGTTTACGAAGCTGTGATGGAAGCAGGCTCGCGTGAAGCATCTCTGATTCAGCAATCGCTGGCGGCTGCGCTTGGCATTGACTTGCCCATTGGCTCGCCATCGGGGAATATGGTGATCTGTCTCGGCGGCGGATGCACCGAAGCGGCGGTGATGGCGATGTACGGCATTGTTTCCGCGGATACGCTCCGCAAAGGTGGACTTGACCTCGATGATGCCATTGTAAGTTATGTCAGGAGAAAGTACGGGGTGATCATTGGCCAGGCAACGGCAGAGCAGCTCAAAGTTAAGATCGGAGCCGCCGTTCCGCAAGAGACCGAGAACAGCATGGAAGTGCAGGGACAGGATCAGGTCACGGGTCTGCCGCGTCCGGTCACTTTGACCACGGGTGAAATCGTCGAAGCTTTGCAGGATCCGCTTAAAGAGATCACTGAAACTTGCCGCAAGGTCCTTGAGAAAACACCGCCGGAACTCGTCGCGGACATTATTGACCGCGGTGTGGCATTATGCGGTGGCGGAGCGTTGCTGCGCGGTGTTGATAAATTGCTGACCAAGACGCTGGGCATTCCTGCTTATCTGGTGGACAACCCGATGACGTGTGTAGTCGAAGGTTCGATCCGCGGACTTGGAATGATGAATATCTTGCGGCGTAATCTTCCGCAGGTATAAAAGAAAAGGCGACCGGGACAGGTCGCCTTTTGATTTCAAATTTTTCTAATCCAAATAATACGTCATTCGCTGCAAATGGGTGGATGGATCAATGTGTTGGACGTGAACATCGTTCGGCACGTTGATACTGACGGGCGCATAATTGAGGATGGCCTTTATGCCCGCCTGCACCAATTTATCCGCCACGACTTGCGCTGCTGAAGCCGGAACCGTAACCATTGCCATTTTGATCTTCGCCGCGCGGATTCGTTCCACCATTTTGTTCGTGTCTTCGACAACAAAGTCACCGATCTTTTGCCCGACCTTGGATACGTCATTATCGAAGACCATGACGACTTGGAAGCCGCGGTTTTTGAAACCCTGATAGCGGGCCAGCGCGTGTCCCATATCTCCCGCGCCAATAACAGCCACATCCCACATCTTGTTGACATTCAGGATTTCGCGCAGTTTATCCATCAGGAAGGGAATCGAATAGCCAGTTCCCTGTTTGCCGAATTCTCCAAACTGGGAAATATCCTTGCGGATCTGCGCGGCGGAAATGCCGACGTGTTCGCCCAATTCCTGGGACGAAGTCGTCCTCATGCCCTTTTCCGACATGCGCTGAAGCGCCCGCAAATAGATTGGCAGGCGGCCAATAATGATATCCGGAATTTTATCTGCATTCATTTTGATCTGCCCTCGCCTTTACTGGATTTGTTTATAAATCTACCATAAAAACTGATTTTGTACAATTCTCCACAAGTGGAATCGCAAAATAAAAGCGAGCAAGAAATTGCTCGCCTCATGTCATTAACTGAATCTAGCCGATATTACAAATACAAGCTGGATAGGGTTTTGCATAGCCATATTTACAAAAGTTTGTGCAGCCTGGTGTTGGTACGATTACTCCTGGAGGAGCAGGTTGTCCTTTGGGTATAACCACCTGGCATAAACCAGGCACGTAAGTAGTTGGGACAAATCCGATAGCAAGGCGGCAGGTGTTATCTGTCTCAGCTAAATCCTTGAGTGGATAGACGCCATAGCCGGGATCGGGATCGCCCGCATCGGCGTGAGTCATATGGTCGTTGTAATCAAATGTGGCTGGGTCAATATTCGACCCCGCCCATGATCCCATCGCATACGATTTCGGATTGCCCAGCATGGATAACTTGAAGGCAATTTCAACAGTGTTGGGATCATTTGGATCAATGCGCGTCCAGGCGCCATCCACCAAATCGCCTTTGCCCTGATCGAAGACCAGTGTCTCATAACCATTGCCGCCTGAAGGATTGTTATCGGCGACCATTGGAATGACACCGCCAACATCGCCATCCGAATCTTTCCAGGCTTGGACGCCCTGTGTTGTCCAGGTTGTGGAGGATGGATTGGAGGCGCGGATCAGCCAATCGCCGCGGCCATCCTTGTTCAGGTCCAGTTCGACCGCATATTCGGCAGAGAGGTGCCCGTCCTTATCTGCGCCGGCCATCGTAATTGTCGCGTAACCCCAGGTATCATCCTTGAAGCCTTGCGTGCTGATGATGTCAATGTATGGAAAATAAGTGTCCATCGTGTTGGCGTTGAATGGCCGCTCATATAAGCCGTTGACGAATCTATCGCCGCCTGCCACTCGTTTGGCCATTGCCATATCCAATGAACTCATGTCACTAGCTTGGTCGAGTCGCTGTGATGGCAGGTCAACAGGTGAAAGCCCTGAATTGGATGATGATGGCTCCGCGGGTGTGGACGCGACGGGTTCGCTTGTTGTGGCTGGCGCGGATGTTGGGGTCGGGCTGTTTGTTCCCATGCAGGCCACAATCGCCAAAAAGAGCATTAACAGAACCCAGCCGAAACGAATCAGATTCCCGGTTTTCATTTTATGCATCTCCTCTTCTATAATTGATTGCGTGCGAATTCTATATGTATGTTCTTCCGAGCGGAATAGCCATAAAGTCATGGCTGGCTACGATAAAGAAATTTCCCTTCCATTGGAAGCAGAAGGGAAAGATGGGTGATTGACCAAAATGATCTTGAGTCTGTGATTGCGTTATTGTGGAAAGTTAAGGTGGCGTTGCAATGCTCAATGTGTAATGGACGTATTGCAGTTGTCCGCTGGTTGATGTTGCGGCAAGACTCATCAAGTAAACCTTGCCTGATAAAACATCAACTTGTTTGGTTTCGCCGCACGATAATCCATTCCAATTTTGAACTTGTGTACCGTTCTGTTGCAAATCCACTTTCAGCGTTCCGTTGCCAACGCACATCAAATTGACGATCACGCTCGAACCATAAGGCGTGAATTGAATCCAGTCTTCCGCATCGCCTTGTGGAGCGGAAACGTCGCTCGAATAAATCAGCGAACGTGAGCCGGACGGCGAGAATGTAATATTGACGGCGGGCGACTGGGCCGAGTCGCCATCCTGCGGCGCGGGAATCAATGTCGGAGTCATCGTTGGCGGGATTGATGTCGGCATGAGAGTTCCATCAGCTTGTACGGTTGTTGTATCCACGTTCGGTGCGGACCCGGTACTTGCCCTGAGCGAAGTCGAGGGGGCGGCTTCCGTTGGCGACGGCGTTGCCGCGTCTGCGACAGTTGGGATTGCAGTCGCATTGTCAACCTGTACGTATTGTGCGACGATCCAGCCTTTGCCATCTATTCCTTGCGGATAAATGATCTGATACCATATTCCGCTCGAATCTTTGCCGATGATTTGGACTTGTGCAAATGGAGCGATCATCCCAAGCGGCGCACCGGATGTTGATGGATCGCCACGCACATTCAATTGAGTTGACGTTGTGCCTTTAACGGGCGCAAGTGTCGGCGATGGGGTTGGCGGGATGGGCGTCAGCGTTGGCGGAGGAATGGGCGTCGGAGGCAACGTCGCCGTGATGATGAACGGTGTAGCTGTCCCGCTCGATGGCACAGAAATATTCAATCCACAAGCGGAGAGCAATAGTGTAAATGCAATGGTCACAAAAAAATATTTACGCACGCGGCAATTGTAACTTGACTTTAGAG
>JAJYOH010000025.1 GCA_021796315.1 Chloroflexota bacterium | reverse complement strand
CAATGCCAAGGCCAAAAAACTCGGCAAGGAAAAACTGGCGTGGTGGGATATTTATGCGCCGCTCGGCAAGACCGATAAAGTTTATTCGTTCGAGGAAGCGCGCGATTTTATTTTGGAAAACTTTGGAAAGTTTTCGCCCGACTTAAGCGCATTTGCTAAACGGGCCTTTGATAATAACTGGATCGACGCTGAACAACGTGATGGTAAACGCGGCGGCGCGTTTTGCATGGGCGTGGCGGGCGTGAAGGAAAGCCGCGTGTTGTGCAACTTCGATGGCTCGTTCGATCAGGTTTCGACCATCGCGCATGAACTTGGTCACGGCTTCCACAATGATTGCGCTTATGCGTCGGGCAAGACCGAACTGCAACAACTCACGCCGATGACATTGGCCGAGACCGCGTCCACCATGTGCGAGACCATTGTGACTGAAGCGGTACTTGCGAAAACAAAAGATCCGCAGGAAGAACTGGCTGTACTCGAAGCGCAGATCCAGGGCGCGGCACAAATTGTTGTGGATATTTATTCGCGCTATTTATTTGAGAAGGAAGTTTTCGAGCGCCGCGAAGAAGCTGAACTTTCTGCGGACGATTTCAATGACATCATGCTTCGCGCACAAAAAGCAACTTACGGCGACGGACTCGATGAAAATTATTTACAGAAATTTATGTGGACATGGAAGCCGCATTATTATTCGCCCGGCTTGTCGTTCTACAATTATCCGTACGCGTTTGGTCTGTTGTTTGCCACTGGTTTATACGCCATCTATCAGCAGCGCGGACCAGCCTTCGTGGATGATTACAAAAAACTTTTGGCATCCACCGGTGAAGCCAGCGCCGCGGACCTTGCCAAACGCTTCGGTATCGATATCCGCAAGCGCAAATTCTGGGAAGATTCTCTTGCCATCATTGGCAAAAGAATTGATCGGTTCTGCGAAATATAACCTTCAAGCTTGTTCCGACGCTGAGCGTTGGAACAAGAGAAGGATAGTCTCGAGATCATCGACAAGGGAATTGACAGGTCCTGCGAGATTTAACATTTATCCGCGAATAAACACGAATAAAAAATTTCTGCAAACAAAAAGAGCGTGTCTGAAAAAGACGCGCTCTTTTGCGTTTTATCTATTGCGTTTTACTTACGCCCAGCCGCGCAATTGCATGGCCTTGACCACACGGTCGATGGCGACCATGTAAGCCGCATCGCGCATGTAGACATTCTCTTTTTCAGACATTTCAAGCACAGTATTGAAAGCCTGCGTCATTTTGGTGTCGAGTTTTTCCAGAACTTCTTCTTTTGTCCAGTAGAAGTTCATATCGTTCTGGACGGACTCGAAGTAAGAGGTCGTGACGCCGCCGGCGTTGCACAGGAAGTCGGGGATATCGAAGATATTATTCTTCTTGAAGAATTCATCCGCTTCGGGCGTGACGCCGCCGTTGGCGCCTTCGGCCACGATCTTGACGCGGCTCGACATTTTCTTGACCGTCTCGGCGTTGACGTGACCTTCGATCGCGGCGGGGATCAAAACATCCGCTTCCTTCGTGATCCAGGCTTCGCCATCTTCGACAACGTAACCCGCAGCTTGGGCTTTTGCTTTGTTGATCGTGCCATACTCATCCACGATGGTCAGCAGGAAGCGCGGATCGATGCCGCCCTTTTTGCTATAGGTGTAGGATTTCTTGTCATTGCGGTCCCAGCACGAAACAGCCGCGACTGTCCCGCCGAGCATTTCAATGAAACCGATGGCTGCATACTGCGCCACATTTCCAAAGCCTTCGATGGTCGCCACTGCTTTCTTGGAATCCATCTTCAGATGCTTCATGGCTTCGCGGACGGTGTAGATTACGCCGTAACCGGTCGCTTCGGTGCGGCCTTCGGATCCGCCGCCGCCCAAGGGCTTGCCGGTGAAAACGCCCGGCGTGTACTGGCCGACCAGGCGCGAATACTCATCCATCATCCAGCCCATCATCTGAGGCGTTGTGCCAACATCCGGAGCGGGCACATCGTTGCGCGGTCCGATATTCTTCCACATCACGTCCACCCAGCCGCGGCACAAGCGTTCCTTCTCGTGAACGGAAAGCGTTGACGGGTCCACAATGATGCCGCCCTTGCCGCCGCCCAACGGGATATCAGCAACGGCGCATTTCCACGTCATCCAGGTCGCCAGAGCGCGGACGGTGTCCATCGTCTCGTTGGCCGCGAAGCGGATGCCGCCCTTGTTTGGGCCGCGTGCATCGTTGTGCTGGACGCGGAAACCCTGAAAGACGCGCGTCGAGCCGTCATCCATCCGCACCGGGATGCGGAAGGAATATTCCCGCATCGGCCAGCGCAGAACTTCTGAAATGGCGGGGCTAAGCTTGAGCAGTTTTGCCACATGGTCAAATTGCTCCTGCGCCATATCAAATGCATTAAGTTGTTCAGCCATATTTTCTCCTGAAATGGATTTTAGAAAAAAATAAGCGGGCACCCCGGATGGGCGCCCGCTCTTAGACCTCGTATGTCAAAAAACAGATCATATCGATAAAATTCCTAAAATCTTTGTCTTACAGCTTAACCTTACTAGACTTTTATTTTTCCGTCAATCCGATGAAGGTCTGTAATTATAGTGACGTCCTTCGTGTTTTTTTCCATAAGTTGCCCCATTTAATGGACAATTCCCTGGCAAAACCCTGCCTTTTCTCCTCAAAAGGCTTGAAAACTACCAAATATAGAAAAGCCGAAAACACGACCGAAACGACGGCAGTAATATAACCCGCAACATGATCGCTCATGGATAAATTCGCCAGAATCACATCCACAACTTCAAGGACCACAAAATGAATCAAATAGACCGGATAGGTCAATTCACCGATAAACCGGTCAATCTTAAGATCCTTGGTCAGATGGAACAAAAAAGGGATCGCAGCGACCCAAAATGGATAAGTACCCAGAAACATATAGGATCTTCCCAGTGGTTTCAACAAATGCGCCGATACTTTTTGGGATTCATAAAATACAAAAATCATAAAAACAACAAATGCCAAATATTGGGCCAGATTTTGTAATTTAAAGATTTGCCAGCGCGACAATGTCTGTGCATAGACTCGATAGCTGATCATGCCTGCCACAAATAACAAAAGCTCAAATGGGAAGAAGCGGTAACTCCACGGGTCCTTCCACAGGTTTAATTTCTGATACACATAGATTCTCAACGCCAGCGAAACGATTGCGATCACAACCAGCCAGCGTGTTTTGAATTTACTCAAAAGAGGCACCAAAAGATAAAAAGTCAATTCTGTGCCGATTGACCAGGCCTGTCGGACCAGGAGATATTGGTAAAGCGGGGACGCATTGGAAACGAATCTGGGGGTAAAGGAAAACGATGTGCCGGCATCCTGTTGAAAGAACATGACCCAATCTTGAAAGAACACCGTGAAATTTGTGATGGCAGTAAGCGCCACTCCCAGCAATCCATTCTTCCCCGGCGAATAATTAACATAAGCCGAAAGGTCCAACCATTGCCCAAAGGCCAGGCCGCATACCACGCAAGCGGCCAAAACAATTCCTAGAATTACATAGTAGGGAATGAAAATCCGCAGGAAACGACTCGCATAAAATTCAATTGCCGTTTTATATTTTTCAGAAATGAGCGCCATATAAAAGCCGGAGATGATAAAAAATATCTGCACGGCTTCCACGCTATCATGCATGGGCCACGGCAAAATACTGCCTCCTGCATGAGCTGCAACCACACAAAGAGCCAGGTAGATTCTTAAGAGTCCCATGATTTAACTGGTCAACTGCTTTTCCAATTCCGCACGTACGACCGCCGGGTTCGCCCTACCGGCAGCTTTTTTCATCACCTGTCCAAACAAAAAATTCAAGAGCCCGACCTTGCCCGACTTGTAACTCGCCACTTCGCTCGGGTTTTCCGCCAGCGTTTGCCTGACCAGGTTGGAGATGAACGCTTCATCCGACACCTGTTTGAGTCCGCGCGCTTCGACGATTTCCAGCGCGCTCTTGCCTGTCGCGAACATTTCAACCAACACTTCCTTCGCCGATGCCTGATTAATCTGCCCCTCGGCTGTGATCTGCGCCAATTCACCCAACGCCTCAGGCCGGACCTTGAGCTGGCTGGCCGTTATATTGGCCTGATTCATCAACGAGTAAAGGTCGCCGAGCATCCAATTCGCCACTATTTTTGGCTGGACAGTTTTTGACAAGTTACGCACCGCCGACTCGAAATAGTCTGCAATCTCCTGCTCTTCGACCAAGCGTGCCGCGTCGTATTCTGTCAGGCCATATTCTTTGACCAATCTTACTGATTTTGCGCGCGGAAGTTCCGGCAGAGATTTACGAATTTGATTGACCCAAGAATCTTCGACAACAAGCGGAGGCAGATCGGGTTCAGGGAAATAACGATAATCGTGCGCGTCTTCTTTGCTGCGTTGCGAATATGTTTCGCCGCGCGCTTCATTCCAACCAAGTGTTTCCTGCTCAATGGCCCCGCCTGCTTCGACGATTTTGCTCTGACGTTTGATCTCATACTCGATCGCCCGTTCGAGTGCGCGGAACGAATTTAGATTTTTAACTTCTGTGCGTGTGCCAAGTTCGGTCGAACCCTTTTCTCGCACCGAGACATTCGCCTCGAAACGGATGACTCCCTTTTCCATATCCCCGTTATTGACGCCCAGGTAGCGCAAAATTTCTCTCAAAGATTCGCCGTAGGCTTTTGCCGCCTCCGCCGAACGCATGTCCGGCTCGGAGACGATCTCGAGCAAGGCCACGCCTGCGCGATTCAAATCCACAAGCGATGCACCGCCCACATGAGTCAATTTTCCGGTGTCTTCTTCAAGATGCACGCGCCGCACGCGGATGGATTGCTCGCCATCCGAAGTTTGAATCACAAGCTTGCCGTTTACAGCCAGCGGTTCTTCATACTGTGAGATTTGGTAACCTTTGGGCAGGTCGGGATAGAAATAATTTTTACGTGCAAAAATGCTGGTGTGTTGAACTTCACATTCCAGCGCCAACGCCACACGGATGGCATATTCAACGGCAGTTCGATTCACCACCGGCAACGAGCCAGGCATGCCCGCGCAAACAGGACACACTGCGATGTTCGGCGGCGCAACGGTGTTGTCCACTACTTCGCACGAGCAGAACATCTTCGAGCGCGTCTGCATCTCGGCGTGGATTTCAAGTCCAATGACAGGTTCAAATTCCATAATGTCACATGTCATTGCGAGGGCGTTCTTCCCGAAGCAATCTCAAATTTGATAAACAATTAAGATTGCTTCGTCACGCTTTCGGCGTTCCTCGCAATGACATCTCCTAAATATATTTTGGTTTTCTTTTTCCCATGAAGGCGGACACGCCCTCTTTATGCTCGGCGCTTTTGCCTGCGATTTCCTGCGCGTCCGCTTCGGCTTTCAAAGCGCCTTCGAGATTCGGCAGGACAGCTTTGTTGAAGACCTGTTTCGCCATTCCAAGCGCGCCGACCGGGCCAGCCGCCAGCTGCGCCGCAAAATTCATTGTCTCTTGCATGAAATTCGCGGATGCAAAAACTTTATTGACCAGTCCCCATTCCATTGCCTGCTCAGGCGAAATGGCTTCGTTGGTCATGAAATAATATTGGGCGCGGCCAAGTCCGATCAAGGCTGGCAAAAGCAACGAGACCGCCGAATCCGGCACGAGGGCGATGCCGCCGAATCCGACCACGAGCGTGGTGGCCTCAGATGCGAATCGCAGATCACACGCCAGCGCAATGCCCAATGCCGCGCCCGCACATGGACCGTTCAGCGCGGCAATGACCGGCTTTTCGATTTCTCGAATTTGTAAAATAAGCGGGTTATAAGTTTTTTCCAAATGCTCGCGGTACGAGATCGCGCCACTGCTTTGCATCTCGCCGATATCCTGGCCGGCGCTGAAGGCGCGGCCTGCGCCTGTCAGCACAATGCAGCGCACATCGGAATTTTTTTCTGCGTCATGCAAGGCGTTTTGTAATTCACCGATCAATTCGGCGTTAAACGCGTTGGCGCGTTCGGGGCGATTAAGCGTCAGGGTCAGCACCCCGTTTTCAGTTCCGGAAAGAAGCGTGGTCATAATCCTCCCTGGCGGCTGCACCGCTCAGGATAAAAAAAAGACCGGGCTATGCGCCCGGTCCATCCGTGAACTCGTCGTCGGCGCCTTCGTCATCGTCGTCATCGCCATCAAATTCATATTCGACATGTTCGCTGTCGAGATAAACCCACAAAAGTAAAACATGGCCTTCAGGCGTTTCGACGTTTCGGGCGGCGAGAATGGGCGCAGTTTCCTCCATGCCCATGTCGTTGCGGTAGTGCAGGTGAATTGGTTCCTTGCTGTTCCAGGCGCGATGACAACGCTCGACCAATGCGTGCCCGTTGAAAGTGCGCAGGCGTGTCAGTGCAGGGATCAGTACGCTGGGGCTTTCGTTCAGTCCCATTGCCCAGCCGTCATTGACCTGTTCAAAGATCGGCGGCGGGCCTTCGATAATGGTAATTTTTTCGTCCATGGTTAAGAATATACCATAAAAAATTTAGAGCGACCTTACGATTGCGTTGGCAAGGCTCGGACCGTGATAAATGAGTCCGGTGTAAATTTGGACCAACGCCGCGCCCATATCCAGACGGCGTTTTGCATCGTCTGGACTCATAATGCCGCCTACGCTGATAATGGGGATTTGACCGTTCACGCGTTTGACGACTTTCTGCAAGATCGCTTCGCTCCGCGCTCGAAGCGGGGCGCCGCTTAATCCGCCGCTTTCAGTCTGATAGCCTGAGCGCAGCCCCTCACGCGCCAAAGTTGTGTTCGTGGCGATGATGCCGTCCATGCGAGTCCGCAAAACAACATCGACCGCATCGTCGAGTTCTTCATCTGTCAGGTCAGGGGCAATCTTGACCAGCAATGGCAGTCGTCGTTTCAACTGCGTCTGTTCGATCAGGCGTTGTTGGTGAAGATGAGCCAGCAAGGCTTCGAGAGCATCGCGTTCCTGAAGGCGACGCAGGCCAGCCGTGTTGGGCGAACTGACGTTGATCGTCAGATAATCCGCGGAAGGGGCAAAGTTTTGGAGCAAGGCCAGGTAATCAAAAACGGCTTCTTCGTTTGATGTGGATTTATTCTTTCCGATATTCACGCCGAGTATGACATCGTTCAGGATGCGCTTGAATGGTTTTTTCCTGCGCGGCCCGAAACCGATGAAACGTTCGAGCCAGTTTGGGTTCAAGGATGGGTTCAATTTGCCCTGGACAAACTCCGTGCCGCGGCCGGGGAATCCCAAACGATTGATGACGGCTTCATCTTCAACCAGGCGAAAAATGCGCGGCTTGGGATTGCCATCCTGCGGCAGTGGCGTGACCGTCCCCACTTCGATGTGGCCGAATCCCAGTGCGGCGAGTCCGCGCATGGCGACGGCGTCTTTATCATATCCTGCCGCCAGCCCGACTGCATTTTTGAAATCCAAACCAAAAGCGTGGACCGGTTTATTCGGCGCAGAATACAAAATACGCAAAATGCCATTCATGGGTTGAAGGCCGCCGATCCGCATCAATTGCAAAGTCAGGCGATGAGCAGTTTCGGGGTCGAGGCGAAAAAGAAGAGGACGAAAAAATGAATACATTTATTGTCAGGAGAATGGCTTGTTCGTTATGATATTTTTTATTTTACTTTATGGATGGCAATATATCGCCTGCATTCCAATGCATATTTTCCTGCGCGGTCCCGCAATTTTGGCAGGATTGTAAAATCGCCTTTTAAAAGATCGGCGCCGTATTCAACCAACTGTTGATTTTTCTTTTTGAGAACAGCTTCGAGCTTGCTTTCATCCATCTTTGCCGTTAAAAAAGCCGCGTCGGGTGTAGGCGCTTTCTCGACACCGCGCTCGACAAGCAGCCATTCCAGCGTGGATTGTTTTTCTTCGGGATGGGTTATATCTGAAATCGTCAGCCAGGGAGCGCCGCCAATCTCGTAGGTCAGGCCAAGCTCAGTGGTCGCGTTTTGGAAGCGGACAGCGCAGCCTCGCTGCTGATAAGTGGTTTCGACCTTCTTGAATCCATATTTTGTTTCAAGACGGCGAAACGTCCTGTCGATAATTTTCTCGAACTCTGATTTTTTCATGGTTTCGCTTTCGGGAAAGGATTGCTGAATAAATGAACAAGTACGTTATACCACTTTCCCGTGCAAAAGCCGTCAGAATCTCCGTTCACGAGCGGTCTAAAAAATATAAACCCTGCCTAAAAATAATTACAATTTTTCAACAGCTTGCTCTTTATCCGCCCTTCGCAATGACGTTTCTGGTATTATCCTTTTATTGAAACCAAATCTTAATGCTACTGCCAAACATCTTTGGAGAGAAAACTTATGACCGAGAAATCCATTGCCGCACTTGCTGATAGCCTCATGGAGGCGGGCTGCGTCAAGTTTGGTGAGTTCACTTTAAAGTCTGGCCTTAAGTCGCCAATTTATATTGATTTGCGCCGGATCATTTCATATCCAAAACTGCTGGAGCAAGTCGCCTCCGCTTTTCTTCCCCTGGTCTCCAATTTATCGTTTACCAGGATTGCCGGCCTTCCCTACGCGGCGATTCCAATTGCCACCGCCGTCAGCCTGGCCGGAGGCTACCCGATGATCTATCCGCGCAAGGAAGTCAAGACTTATGGCACAAAGGCCGAGATCGAGGGCGAATATCACGCAGGCGAAACAGTCGTCGTGATCGATGATCTCGCCACCACTGGCGGAAGCAAGTTCGAGGCAATCGAAAAACTAACCGGCGCCGGATTGGTTGTGAAAGATGTTGTCGTATTGATAGACAGGCAATCAGGTGCGAAAGATGCGCTGGCAAAAGCCGGGTTTAACCTTCACGCCGTGCTGACAATTTCCGAGTTGTTGGATTATTGGGAAAAGACAGGCAGGATCGGCAAGGACAAAATCGAAGAGACTCGAAGGTTTTTAAAGGCCTGACTTGATTTTCCGATGAAAAATATCCCTGCGCCGCTTATCTTTTTCTGTTCTTGCAGTGTGGCAAACAAAAAACTGGAAGCCGTCTATAACTGGCTAATCACCGAACCGGGATAAACAAGAGTAAAATAAAGTTGTCTGGAAGTATCTTGTCCGATCTTTGGGACTGAGTTTGAATGAAAAAAACGCCTTCCAAGCCTGCCTCTCGCAAGCCTGAGGGGAACAAGAATGAACACTTCCACCTGCTCTTTGAAAACAATCCGCTTCCAATGTGGGTATATGATCTGGAAACATTTTTTTTCCTGGATGTTAACGAAGCGGCGGTGGAACATTACGGCTACTCGCGTAACGAGTTCCTCAAATTGCGCATCACGGACATTGTCCAACCTGAGGATATTCAACGTGTCCAAAAAATAGCGCAGGCAAAACGGTCGCGTTTGCAGCATTCGGGGGAATGGAGACATTGCAAAAAAGACGGTTCCATTATTTTGGTTGAAACCACATTCCATAAATTAACTTACGAGGGACACAAGGCCGTTCTGGAAGCGGCGCTGGATATCACCAAACATAAACAGTTCGAGAACACCATTGCCGCCAGCGAGGCAAAATATCGCGCACTGGTCGAGCAGCTGCCCACCGTTGTTTATATTAATCCGGCAGACGATCCAAGCTTTACAATTTTTATCAGTTCGCAGATCAAGACGATGCTGGGATATACCCAGGCCGAATGGCTGGCTGACCCAAAATTATGGGAAAAATCATTGCATCCGGATGATCGTCAACATGTGCTGGCAGAGTCCGAGCGCATGACTGCCAGCGGAGAATCCACGGACATCGAATATCGAATCATTGCCCGGGACGGCAGGGTGGTCTGGGTGCGCGATCAAGTTGTCCTCGTGCATGACGAGAAGACGGGCAAGCCTAAATTCTGGCAAGGTGTGATGATCGATGTTACCGAACAACGCCAGGCTGCACAGGCTTTATCTGCAAGCGAGAAACGTTTTCGTGCGTTGACAGAGAACGCCAGCGACATAATCATCGTCATCGATGCTGATGGAATTGTCTCCTATGTCAGTCCGTCTTTGACGCGGTTGTTCGGATATTCGCAAGAAGAAGTATTGGGGAAGGCATTTACAGCTTGGATACATCCCGATGATATCGATCGGGCCTTCATAGCCTTGAAGAAGCGGAAAAAAATCCTGGGAGTGGATACAGCCCCATTTGGCTTCCGCGTCCGCCGCCGGGACGGTTCGTGGCGTCTGATCGAGGGGGTGGGCAACAATCTGCTGGAAAATCCAGCCGTGGCGGGCATCGTCATCAACTGCCGCGATGTCACCGAATCCAAACAGGCGGAAGAAGCCCTGCTTCAGAGTGAAGAGCGTTTCCGCAATCTTTTTGAAAATTCCGCCATTGGCATCTATCGCACTACACCCGACGGGCGCATCCTTTTATCCAACCCGGCCCTTATAAACATGCTGGGTTACGATTCTTTCGAAGACCTGTCCAGGCTTAACCTTGAAAAAGACGGCAACCATGCAGGTTACCAGCGTAAACAATTCCGTGAAATGCTGGAATGGGCCGGCGAGGTACGCGGCCTGGAATCAGAATGGAAGAAAAAAGACGGCACAATCATTTTCGTGCGCGAAAGCGTCCGTTTGATCCGCGACCACGATGGCCGGGCTCTTTATTATGAGGGTACGGTCGAAGACATTACGGACAAGAAACAGGCGGAAGCAGCCCAACACACAATCGAGGCAAAATATCGCGCGTTGGTTGAAAACGTCAGCGCTGTTTTTTATGTGGACGCGGTGGATGATTTCAGCTCCACAATTTATATCAGTCCCCAGGTGAAAGCATTGCTGGGATACGAACCTGAGGACTGGACCACACACTCGAATTTTTGGAAAACCGTGATCCACCCGGACGACTATCCTGCCTGGTATGCAGAAAATATCCGCACCAATCAAACCGGTGAACCGTTCAAGATGGAATATCGTCTTGTAGCGCGCGACGGACATATCGTTTGGATCAATGATGAAGCCGTGTTGGTCAGAGACACCACCGGACAACCTTTATATTGGCAGGGGATTCATTTCAACATCACTGATCGCAAACGCGCCGAAGAGGCGTTGACGGCATCAGAAACAGAACTCAGCGCCATCCTGGCATCCATGCCGGATGTGGTAGTGGTGCTCGACAAAGAAGGCCGTTATCTCAAAATAGCGCCCACCAATCCCAACCTGCTGCACCAAACGGCGGAAGCATTGCTGGGCAAACGTATGCATGAGGTCTTCTCGCGGCAAAAGGCCGATGAGTTGGTTGAGCACATCCGCAATGCGCTGGATAAAAAACAAACCATTCATTTTGAGTATGCACTTTTACTTGGCGACCACATCACCTGGTTTTCCGGCACGACTTCCCCGCTGACAGAGGACACGGTCGTTTGGGTTGGACGGGATATTACCGCGCGCAAATTGGCTGAGGACGCGCTGCTCGCCAGCCAGGATCTGCTCAAGGAAGCGCAGCGCATCGCGCACATCGGAAGCTGGGATTTTGATCTGAAAACCAACGTTCTTTCCTGGTCTGATGAAATCTACCGTATGTTTGAGTTGGCCCCGGAGCAGCTTGAAGCTTCTTATGATGGTTTTCTGAATGTCGTCCACCCAGACGACCGCGAGGCGGTGGACCAGGCTTATAAGGATTCTGTTAAAAACAAAACGCCTTATTCGATCACACATCGCCTGCTTTTCCCCGATGGAAGAATAAAGTATGTTCACGAAAGTTGTGAGACTTTTTACAACGCCATTGGCGAGCCTCTCCATTCCGTTGGCACGACCCAGGACACCACTGAACGCAAACTGGCGGAAGACGCCCTGCAAAAACGCGTCAAAGAACTCTCTTTGATTTACGAAACCTCCCAACGCCTCCAGCAGATCTTGACGCCTGAAACTTTGGCCAATGAATTAATAGGCCTGCTCAAAGAATTACTTGATTATGAGCACGGTGTCGTTCTTTTGGTGGATGAGTCATCAGGCAGGTTGATTCCTTTCGCTGTCAGCGATCAAGGGAAGTGGTTTAAGTCCGCCCAGGAATATGAAGAGAATATTGCTGCATCAGATTTTCGCCTGGGAACCGGCATTACTGGCTGGGTTGCCGAACACGGTCAAAGTGTTTGCCTGGGCAATGTTGATCAAGACCCGCACTACAAAAGCTTGAACGATGCCGTCAAATCAGAGTTGTGTGTTCCGCTTCGAGTAGGCGACCAGGTTATCGGTGTGTTAAATGTCGAGAGCATAAAGGCAAATGCCTTTACCGAATCCGATCAGCGCTTATTGGAAACGATGGCAGCGCAGATCGCGATTGCCATTCAAAATGCGCGCCTGTTTGAAGCCGAACATCTCCGCCGACAGGAGGCCGAGACATTACGCCAGGCGGCCAACGCGCTGACTTCCAGTCTTGATCTGGAAGATGTACTGAATGGATTATTGGATGGTCTTGCGCTCGTCGTCCCGTTCAACAGCGCAACAGTCTTTCTTAAAGAGAATCTGGATTTCCGCGCAATTGCGGCGCGTGGTTTTGATTCACCGGAATTGGTAAAAGGGCAGATCCTATCCGGGACAAACGAGCTGGCGTACATTGTCGAAGAAACGCGCCGCCCGCTTATTTTGCCGGACGTCAAAACGGACAGCCGTTTCGCAAACTGGGGCCCCACTGAGAAAATTCGCGGCTGGCTGTCTGTCCCCCTGATCTTGCGCGATCAATTTGTCGGCTTCCTGACAGTCGATAGTTATCATCCCAACGCTTTCACAGACGCCAATGCAGAAATGGCGCTGGCCTTTGGCAGCCATGCCGCGGCGGCCATTCAGAATGCGCGGCTTTATGAAGATGCAGTTCGTCGAATGGCCGAGTTGGAAGCGTTATATGAAAGCGGACTGGCGCTCGGAAAATCTCTCGATCCAAGAGAAGTCTGCGAGAAGGTGGTCAGCGTACTTTCGAGCCGCCTGAATTGGCATCATGCCGCGGTACGTGTACGACGCGGCAATAGTGACGAAGTTGAATTATTGGCTTTCACGCAAACCGATGAACAGGGCCGGAAGGAAAAAATCGATACCGGCAAATTGATGGTTGGCAAATCCATATCAAAAGTTGGACAGGGCATGTCGGGTTGGGTCATCGAACACGGGCGGATGATTAACAGCAGCGACCTGCAGGATGACCCGCGTTATTACGCAACCTTTCCTGATATGAATTCAGGCCTGTATGCGCCGATCTGGGCAGGCGGGCGAACTCTGGGCTGTATCAGCGTGGAAAGCGAACAGCGCAATGCGTTCGGCGAAGCTGATGAACGTTTGTTGACCACACTGGCTTCGCAAGCCGCCTCGGCTTTGGAAAATGCGCGCCTGTTTGCGGCGGAGCAGTCGCGCCGTCAGGACGCGGAAATGCTGCGGCAGGCCGCATCCGCTCTCTCGTCCAGCCTGGACCCGAAACAGGTTATCAGTGAATTGCTGGATGAGTTATCCCGCGTCATTAGTTTTAGTAGTTCCGCGGTCTTTATCAAGGAGCAGGGTGGGCTGCGCGCCATTTCATCAAGAGGCCTGACTTATCCAGAAAAAGTAGTTGGGCAGATATTTTCAAACGATGATGTATTGTCAACCCTGATTATGGAAACTCGCCGCCCCGTCATCCTGCCAGACGCAACAAAGGATGCCCGATTCGAAGATTGGGGAGCTAACGAGGAGGAAATTCGGGGTTGGATGGGAGTGCCCCTGCTCGTGCGCGGTACGGCAATTGGATATATTACTTTTGACAGTCTCCTGCCCAACACATATACAGACAGCGATGCTGAAATGGCGCTGGCTTTTGCGAGCCATGCCGCAGTCGCCATCGATAATGCGCGGCTTTATCAGGATGCAGTGCGTTCTGCAGACCGCCGCCAGGTTTTGCACACAGCCAGCCAGGAAATTTCACAGATCAGCCAGGATCCTGAACAGGTTTATGTTTCGATCCACCGCGCCGCGACTCAGCTGATGCAGGCAGATGCTTTCATCATTTCGCTGCTGGATGGGATAAAACAACAAATCGACGGCGTCTATTTGTTCGATCGAAACGGGCGCAATCCTAATTTACAAATCCCGCTTGGAAAGGGATTATCGAGCCAGATAATCCTGGGCGGAAAATCCATTCTGGTCAACGACGATCTGGAGAGCGAGGTGGAAGGCGTCCATTTTGGATCACAGGATGCTGTCCGTTCGATCGTTGCAGTACCGCTGCGGGTAAGCGGAAAAATTATCGGTGCGATCTCCGCTCAGAGTTATCAACCGGGCGTTTATGATGAGGAGGATCGTCTACTGCTCGAATTGCTGGCAGCGCAAGCCGCCATTGCCATCCAAAATGTACGCTTATATCAGGAAGCTTTACTGGCCGCCGAGCGCCGTTCAGTGTTGCACCAGGTCAGCCAGGAAGTTGCACATCTCAGCCAGGATGCCGAGCAGCTTTATACAGCAATTTATCAAGCGGCGGCTCGCTTGATATCAACCGATATGTTCACCATTGCCCTCATAAATGAGGCGGAAAATCAAATCGATGGGGCTTATGCCATTGATCGCGGCAAACGCGGACCCTTCATCAGTTTCCCGCCAAACATGGGAATCGCCGGACGGGTGATCGAGACGAATAAGACGCTGCTTATCGATGATTATGATGATCCGAGTGTAACAATCGAACGCGTCCAGTTTTCAGATAATCAGCCGACCCGCTCCATCCTGGCTGTTCCGCTGAGATCGGGTGAGAAAGTAATCGGTTCGATGTCTGTTCAAAGCTATCAACCTGGCCGATACACCGAAGAGGACGGCATTATTCTCGAAATGCTGGGAGCGCAGGCCGCGGTGGCAATTGAAAACGCGCGCCTGTTCGAGCAGGTGCGCCGCCGCATAAAGGAGCAGGAAGCCATCAACCGCGCCAGCCAGGCTTTGACCGGTGTCCTGGATCTGGAGCCGCTTCTTGAGAACATTCTTCATGCGGCCAAGGATGCAATTGCCGGCGCTGAAAAGGGCACGATCCTTTTATGGGATAAGGGCAGCGATAATCTGCGAGTGCATACACAAATTGGGTATACAGATCCACGGATTTTGGAATTGCCTTTCCATCCCGAAAAAGGCTATTCGGGAAGAGCATTCCGCGAAAAGCAACCGATCTTAATCGAGAATGCTCTTGCTGAATATGAGCCGCCTTTTGATGAGAGCATCGAGGAAGTTTTCACAGTGCAAAGCGGAGTCGTCGCTCCTTTGATCGTAAAGGACACAGCCATCGGCGTGATCGCTCTTGACAATGCCACTAAAAAAGGAGCCTTCACAAAAGATGATCTTAATCTGTTGATGATCTTTGCGTCGTCCGCAGCCAGCGTGATCGAGAACTCCCGCCTGTTCGAGGAGACCCGCCGCCGGGCACAGGAGTTCGAGACACTTTACGGGGTGACGCGCGATATCAGTTCTCATCAACAGGATCTGGAATCACTATTACCTACCCTGGTTGAAAGAGCCGTGAAATTGCTCGGCGCACATGGCGGCGGAATGTACTTGTATGATCCGGCGCATAACGATTTGGAACTGGCTGTTATCTCTGCCGGAGGGCAGGGGCTCGGAGGGCGTGTTCCGCTTGGCGAGGGCGGAGCAGGACATGTTGCCCAAACCAAAACGCCGCTGATCATCGATGATTACCAGACCTGGGAGGGCCGCCGCGCTCCGCTCAAAGATATCCCTTATCGTGCATTGCTCCAGGTACCGATGGTATATAGCGGTCAATTGATCGGCGTCCTGGATGTTTATGAATATGGAGAATCGAAACGCAAGTTCAACGATGACGATGTGAAGCTGCTGTCGCTCTTTTCGACCCATGCGGCCAGCGCAATTCACAATGCACGCCTGTTTGAAGAGACCCGCCGCCGGGCCGAGGAATTTTCCAGCCTTTACGAAACTGCCCGCGATATCGCAGCCGAGCAGGACCTGAACAAGTTATTGACCACCATTGTGGAGCGCGCCGCCACCCTGCTCAATGCACCCATCAGCGGAATATATCTCTACGATCAGACTCGTAATGATGTATATGTGGCGGTAAGCAAGGGCCTTGAGACTTCGATTGGCACTCGCCTTGCAATGGGCGAAGGCGTGGCAGGCCGCGTCGCCCAATCGCGCCAATCAATGATCATCGACGATCACAGACTTTGGGAAGGACGTTCTCACCAATACGATAAGAACAATATTCGCGCGGTATTGGAAGTGCCGATGCTTTATAGCGGTGAATTGATCGGCATCCTTACCGTGGATGAAATGAATGATTCGGAAAGAAAATTCACTGAAGAGGATGCGCGCCTGCTCTCGCTCTTTGCATCACACGCGGCCAGCGCAGTACACAACGCCCGCCTGTTGGAAGAGACCCGCCGCCGGGCCGGTGAGTTCGAAGCGCTCTATCAAACGGCAGCGGAAGTTTCGTCGGAGACTGATCTGAAAGTCCTATTGAATACCATCATCAGGCGTGCTCAAACAATATCCGGCGCGTCGGGTTCAGGACTTTATCTGTTTGACCCGGAACGCAACGATCTCGAACTGGTGGCGATCAATGATCCTGATATCAAGCCTGGGACGCGCCTTGCTCTCGGAGAGGGGCTCTCCGGGCGCGTAGCGCAAACCAAGCAACCTCTCATTATTAGTGATTATCAAACCTGGGAAAACAGTTCCCCACATTACACAGGAATTCCCATCACTTCCGCGATCGGGGTTCCCATGCTTTACAGCGCCGAATTAATTGGGGTGTTGAACGTGCATAATCGTGCAGACCTCAGTCAAATAAAGCCTGCACACACATTCACCGAGCAGGATACCAACCTGTTATCTCTATTCGCCAATGCTGCGGCTGGCGCGGTATACAGCGCGCGTCTGCTCGACAAGACCTTCCATCGCCTGGATGAACTGACTGCGCTATCGCAGGTCTCTTCGGCATTGCGCACTGCCTCGACCCGCGCTGAAATGATGGCCGTGCTGCTGGATCAATTAATGAACGTTCTTCACGCAGACGGTGGAAATGTGGTTTCAAGCATCATTGGGCACGAACATCTCCTGATCGAAGCGGCTCGTGGAGTGGATGCGCATTATGCTGGAATGTGGGTTCCGCCCGGTGAAGGGTTATCGAGACGCGTATTCAACAGCGGCGAACCTTATATTCTCGCGGATGCCCGCGTCGATCCATCTTTCTTTAATCCGGATGGCAACAACAAAGCTTATGCCATCGCCCTTGCTCCTCTCAAATCTCAAGACAGGACCATCGGTGTGATCTCAATGGGGCGTTCAGAAAAGAATGGCATTGTGCCGACTCCTTTCTCAGACGATGATGTTCGTCTATTAATTGCCATTGCCGATATGGCTGCCAATGCATTCCAGCGGGCCAGCCTGCATGAGGAAACCACCCGCTACGCAGAACAACTGGTGATCATCAACGATCTCGGGCACACTCTTTCGGAGACATTGGACCTGCCCCAAATTTACGAGAAATTATCCAGCGCCACCCTGGACCTGTTACCGGGCACCTCAACAATACTTGTTTCGCTCTTCGATGTGAGCGAGCAATCCATCAGGGCCGTCTATGGCCTGCACACTGGAGCGGTTGTCAGCGTGGCGGAATTGCCGATCCTACAGTTTGATGAAACAGGTTATCAGAACCAGAGTCAAGTCATTCTTAGCGGCGGCCCGCTCATTGTCCCAGACCTGAACGTATCGCTTAAAGATAAAAAAGCCATTCTGGTCAAGTCTGGAGAAGATAAGGTTACACAATCTGCTTTGTATGTTCCCATGAAGGCAGAAGGGCGGGTCATCGGAGTTCTGCATGTGCAAAGTTACGATAAAAATCATTACACATCTGCCGATGCCGAGGTGTTGGGACTGGTTGCGAATACATCGGCGGCGGCCATTCAGAATGCCCGCCTGTTCACCCAGCTTAAACGCCGCGTGGACCAGCTCTCCGCGCTGCATTCGGTGGATACCACCATCAGCTCCACCACCGACTTGCGCGTCAGCCTGCAATCGGTGCTTGAGAATATTACACGCCAATTGAGAGTTGATGCGGCGAATGTATTACTGCTGAACCCTGCCACGCTGGTCTTGCAATATGTGGCCGGGCTTGGCTTTTATACATCCGAGATTACGCATACATCCCTGCCTTTGGGACAGGGCCAGGCGGGCAAATCCGCCCTGGAGCGGCGAATTATTCGTATCGTCGATCTGAATGACCCGGAAGTTAAATTCTCCAACAAAAATTTGACCTTTGATGAAAGGTTTATATCTTATGTGGCCGTGCCGCTGATGGCAAAGGGCGAAGTCAAAGGCGTCCTGGAAATCTTCCAACGCTCTCCATTGGAATTGGATGATGACTGGATGTCGTTCCTCGAGATGCTGGCTGGTCAGGCCGCCCTGGCGATCGATAATTCCCTGCTGTTCGAGGGATTGGAAAAAGTTAATATCGAGTTGACCATGGCCTATGATGCCACCATCGAAGGCTGGTCACAGGCCCTGGAACTGCGCGATCAGGAAACGCAGGGACATTCCGTGCGTGTGCTCGATCTCACTTTGGGACTGGCCGCCGAACTGGGAGTCTCCAGCAAGGACTTGCAGGATATTCGCCGCGGTGTGTTGCTGCATGACATTGGCAAAATGGGCATTCCAGATTCGATCCTGCACAAACCCGGCGCATTGACGGATGAAGAATGGGAGATCATGCACAAGCATCCAAAATATGCTTACGATATGCTCGCACCGATTGCCTACCTTCGCAACTCGCTTGATATTCCTTATTGCCATCATGAAAAATGGGACGGCAGCGGATACCCGCGCGGACTGAGCGGCGAGACGATCCCCCTCGCGGCCCGCATCTTCGCCATCGTGGATGTCTACGACGCGCTGACATCCAACAGACCCTACCGTGAAGCCTGGTCAAAAGAAAAGACTCTGGCCTACATCCGCAAGCAATCTGGCACCCACTTTGACCCACGCCTTGTCGAAGTCTTCTTTAAATTTATCGAAAGATAAAACAACTTATAAGCGGGGGATAATTTTTGAAATCATTCAGCCCTACTTGTTTGAATATTCCGCGGGCGCAAAGAACACGATGACCGTCAACTCTTTTTCAATCGAATGAAAACGATGTTCCACATTTTTCGCCACATGGACAATGGAGCCTGGCTGCACGGCACGGTCTTCGTCCGCAATTTTGATTTTCGCCGCCCCGCTTACCACGTAATAAACCTCGTCTTCCGTGTGCGGTGACTGTGGGTCTGTGCCGCCAGCCGGAAGAATATAAATTCCCATGCTCAAATCAGGGACTTTGAAAAATTCAAGATAGAGTTTGTCGCTTGATTTTCTTTGAGAAATAAGCTGGGCAAGTTCAAAAGCCTGCATGAAATTCTCCTGACAATAAAATACAGACGATGGACTCTTGTTCATTGTCTATCGTCTGCGGCATCCACAAATTTATTTGGTTTCAGCCTTTACCGGATTCTTCAACTCACCCAATCCCTCGATCTCAACAACAACTTCATTGCCATCTTCCAACGGCCCGACCCCGGCGGGCGTGCCGGTAAAGATCAAGTCACCCGGTTCGAGCGTCATCACCGACGAGATGAAAGCTATCAAGGTTGGGACGCTGAAAACCATGTCGTGAGTCGAAGCCATCTGGCGCGGCTGCCCGCTGACCTTGCAGGTAATGAGCGCGTCGGCAATGTTGAAGTCGGTATCGACCCATGGGCCGAAGGAGCAGAAGGTATCGAAACCTTTGGCGCGCGTCCACTGATCGTCCGTTCGCTGCAAATCGCGCGCGGTGACGTCGTTTCCGACGGTATAACCGAAAACATAATTCTTCGCGTCTTCCACGGAAATATGCCGTCCGCGTTTACCAATGACGACCACCAGTTCCGCTTCGTGTTCCACCTGCTTCGACTGCGGCGGCAGGATGATCTCATCGCCCGGATTGATGATCGAAGACGGCGGCTTGAAAAAGATAAGCGGAATCTTCGGCACTTCCGCCCCATGCTCTTTGGCATGTTCGACGTAATTGCGGCCCACACAGATGATCTTGCTCGGCCAGGAAGGGGCCAGCAGCTTCACATCCGCCAGAGGCGTTTTTGCTTCCAGCCTTTGATAAGCGCCGAACAGGTCGCCATCTATATCACCGATCTTGTCATCATGAAGCCAGCCATAACGCGGAGCTTCGTCGTTTGCTTTATAACGTACAATTCTCATGGTTCCTCCAATTGCATTTATTTGGACAGCAAAAGTGTAATCCTCAACCTGCCAACCTGCAACCCAAAGTCGCGAGGCGCGTAGCTCCGTGGCGATCTTCCTAAAAGAAAATGACATGCTATAATGGGCGCCATGGGTGCTTAGCTCAGTTGGTTAGAGCACTTCCTTTACACGGAAGGGGTCAGGGGTTCGAGTCCCTTAGCACCCACAAAATAGCCCTTCGGGGCTTTTTGTTTTGAGAGGAAGCCATGCCAAAACTTTTACTCTTTACAAAAAAACCGGACGAATATTTACACCTGCTCGAAGCCGCGCATTTGCCAAAACTCGATATCGTCACTGCACCCAGCGCGGACTGCGAGATTGTTTTCGGTACGCCGAATCTCATTGGCAATGTGCTGCCGCTTCTTCCAGACTTGAAGTGGGTCCAAGCCATGTGGGCGGGAGTCGAGCCTCTGCTTGATCCCGCTCTGCGCCGCGATTACACCCTGACCAACGCTCGCGGCGTGTTCGGCCCATTGATGTCTGAATACGTTTTCGGATATCTGCTTTTGCATGAGCGAAAAGTTTTTCAGCATTACTCATCTCAACAAAAAAATCTTTGGGACAACGCCGTCACTGGGACTTTACGCGGAAAAACATTCGGCCTGCTGGGTGTCGGCTCGATTGGGGCGCATCTTGCATCCACCGCCAAACATTTTGGCATGACCATCCATGGGTTTACACGCGACAGCGAAGCCTGCCCCGATGTGGATGTTTATTTCCACACCGACATTTCTTCTTTTGCAAAAAATCTTGATTATCTCGTTTGTGTTTTGCCAAACACCAATTTCACCCACCACATCATCGATTCGTCCGTTCTGCAAAGTTTGCCTTCACATGCCTTATTCATCAACGTTGGCCGCGGCAACGCCGTGGATGAATCTGCGCTGGCCGAGGCGCTCGTATCCGGTCAGATCGCGGGCGCAGTGCTGGATGTTTTCCAGCACGAGCCGCTCCCATCCGATCATGTTTTCTGGCGCACGCCGAATTTATTCATCACATCGCACACCGCCGCGCCAAGTTTCCCAAAAGAAATCTCGGACTTGTTCATCGAAAACTATCAGCGTTATCTGCGCGGCGAAGAGTTGAAATATCAGGTTAATTTCGAGAGAGGATATTGATCCGCCTCTATTCCAAATATGCCATTATTCACTTGACCCAAGTTATCTAACGTCCTACAATTCAATTGCCTGACAAATCAAAACCTAACTCTCTCAAGGAGAACTTCCATGACTGACTACCTTGTCCGCGGCAACCTTGCCAAGCTTGACCCCGATGTTTATGAATTAACCCAGCTCGAAGCCGAACGGCAGGCCCGTAAGTTGATCTTGATCCCCAGCGAATCGACTGCGCCGATGGCTGTGCGTGAAGCATTGGCCTCCGCCTTCCAGAACATTTACGCAGAGGGCTACCCCGACGAAGAGTCGCGTTGGATGACCGAGGAGGAGATTCTCGATTACCCGGCGCGACTTGCTCATTATCGCCGCAGCGGCGACCCGCGCTATTACAAAGGCGTGGAATACGCGGACGCGGTCGAGGCGTTGGCCCGCCGACGCGCGGCGGAGGCCTTCGCCGCCAACGGTTACAAAGCCGACCAGATCTTCGTCAATGTTCAGGCGCTTTCGGGCGGACCCGCCAACAACGCGGTCTATCAGGCCCTGCTCAACCTCGGCGATACCGTGATGGGACTCAACCTCCTGCACGGCGGACATCTCTCACATGGCTCGTCGGTCAATCGCAGTGGCAAATGGTTCAAGGCCGTGCATTACACCATCGACCAAAACGAGAAGCTCGATTACGACGCCATCCGCAAATTGGCTTTGGAGAACAAACCCAAGCTCATCATCGCAGGCTATTCATCCTACTCGTGGGTTCCCGATTGGAAGAAGTTCCGTGAAATCGCGGATGAAGTCGGCGCGTATTTCCTGGCAGATATATCTCACATCGGCGGACTGGTTGCGGCGGGTGTTGTGCCTTCGCCGATCGGGCACGCGCACGTGGTGATGTCCACCACGCACAAGAGTCTCGACGGCCCGCGCGGCGCAGTGTTGCTGACCACTTATGCAGACATCGCCAGGAAGCTCGATAAAGCTGTCTTTCCCGGCGAGCAGGGCGGACCGCACGTCAACGTGTTCGCGGGTTTGGCCTTGACCTTCAAACTCGCGCAGACTCCGCAGTTCAAGAAGTTGCAGGCGCAGACGGTCAAGAACGCAAAAGCGATGGTTGACCAGTTCAAGAAGCGCGGACTGCGCGTGCCGTTCGGTGGAACCGACTCGCATCTGCTCAATGTGGATTGCACAATGGTCAT
>JAJYOH010000403.1 GCA_021796315.1 Chloroflexota bacterium | reverse complement strand
GAGATGGGAAGTCCGTACGAGGGCGCTTCGGCGAGGCGGATGCTGCGCGGGATGATCGCTTTGAAAACCTGGTTCGGAAAATGACGATTGACTTCGGCCACGACATCGGTCGAAAGATTCGTACGGGGGTCGAACATTGTTAGAACGACACCGCGCACTTTCAGGTCGGGGAAAAGGGCCGAGCGCACGCGTTGAATGGTTTGCGTGAGCTGGCCGAGTCCCTCCAGCGCGAGGTATTCACATTGCACTGGCACGATCACGCCATCGCGCGCTGCGACCAGCCCATTAACTGTGAGCAGTCCAAGCGAGGGCGGACAATCTACCAAAATATAATCGTAGCGATCAATCAACGGTTCAAGCGCGCGCTTGAGGAGTGTCTCGCGCGCCAGTTCATCCACGAGTTCAATCTCTGCACCGGCCAATGATGGAGATGATGGCAGAAGTGCGAGCTTGAGTTTTTCATTCAACAAAATGAAAGGAGTTGCCGCCCCACCCAACAAAGTTTCATACGTGCCACCCGCAACTGTTGACTTGTCTACGCCGAGGCAGGAGGTTGCATTGGCCTGCGGATCGAGATCAACGACCAGCACACGCTGTCTGGCGTCGGCAAGATACGAACCGAGATTAATAGTGGTCGTCGTTTTTCCCACGCCGCCTTTTTGATTCACGAATGTATAAATGCGAGCCACTAGAAAACCTCCATGAGGCACTCTTCGATTTCTTTTTGTGTCGGGATTCCGCCCAGGCCCACACGCGCCACCGAACGCGCCGCAAGTTGCGTGGCAAAGCGTGCGGCTTCCCATGGATCGCGCGTGGTGAACAGGCGGATAAAAAAAGCGGCGGCGAAAATATCACCCGCGCCGGTCGCATCCAACTCGGGAAGTTGGGGGGCGCGGAAACGGCGGCGGTCGCCGTTCCAGAAAAGCACCGAACCCGCGTCGCCGTCAGTGACGGCCAGCACGCGCGTTTGGTGCGCCATCGCTTCGATCAAATCCTCGTCGCCGCCGACATCTTCTCGGCTGATGACGGCCGCTCCGGCACGCGGTAAAAATTTTTCTGCAGATTCCCATTTGCAGGGAGAGACATGCCCATTGCCGTTCCAGGTGCGCATCCAACCTTGTGGCGTGATACCAAGCAAAGACGGAGAGAATTGTCCCGGCAATTCATTGGGCAATTCCTGAGCAACCGGACCGAGATGAATGATGGGCGCCTTCCGCCAAACCTCCGGCACATTTTCAAACGGAATCATAGCTGCCTGATGTTGAAGGGTTTGTTTGCGTTCACCGCCGATATAAATATTTTCGAAAGTTGTCGTGTGTTCGGATGGAGTGGAAACCACTGTAATCCCCGCCAGTGCGCTGAGTGAAGTCTTCCTGCTGGCGGAGGTGACAATCCCCACCCGCAAGCCAAGCGCACGTGCTGTCAACGCGGAAAAAGCTGCGGTGCCTCCAAGACGCGGCCCACCGGATGTTACATCCTCGGTCACATGGCCGATGACGAGATAATCCACAGATTCAAGCACAGCGAGTTCGGGCATGGATAGATTATACCGTGAGAAAATCGAGCTTTCTCCTGGCTCTCTGTGGCTTTCCGCGATTTGTACGCGGATCAGACGAATTTCACGGAGTCTCACGGAAAAACCATTAAACGGGACCTTCACTTTGTCCGCGGATATACGTGAATTTATAAGTCAAATTTGAGAAGATGAGCGAAAATCCGTCCTGAGCATGTCGAAGGATTCGCGGACCGTTCTTGATTGAGCGAAAGTCCTAATTAAAAATCCTTTTTTTTCTGTGTCCATCTGTGAAATCCGTGTCCAATATGTTTTCATCACGTCGATTCCCCATGGCACTTTCTTCTTTCGTCTTTTGCATAAAAAAAGAAGAAGGACGAAAGATCGCGTTACCACGATCTTTCGTCCTTTTATCTTTCGATCAAACCGATTACGAATCTTTTAGCAGAATTACAATCTTGCGATGCGGTTCTTCCCCGGTGCTTTGCGTCATCACCGCAGGGTGTTCACGCAACTCCATGTGAATGATGCGCCGTTCGGCGGCAGGCATCGGCTCAAGCGTCAGCTTGCGGCCTGATTTCATGACCTGTTCAGCCATGCGCCGCGCCAGTTGTCGCAGTTGGCGTTCGCGCCGGTCGCGGTGGCCTTCGACATCCACGATCAAATGAATGAACTCCTGTGTTTCCTTGCCCACCATCAACGAGGCAATATATTGAAACGCATTCAAGGTATCGCCGCGGCGGCCAATCAAAACGCCGAGATCGTTCCCGCGAATATCTACCATGATCGGATGACGGTCATCGCGTGCCTCGCCATAATGCGCCGAGACCTGCGCCTGCATGCCCATGTGAAAAAGTAATCTGGAAACGGTGGTTTCGGTGGCATCCAGGATGAGATCGTGCTCATGAGACGCGGATTCCGCTTTGGGCAAGGGCGCTGCCTTTTTGAGGGAAGCCGCTTCTTTTTCCGGCCCCTTCGACGCGCTCACCTGTGCCTGCGGCACTGGCACAGGCAGGGCGACGCGTGAGGCGGGTTTCTCCATTTTGGGCTGACGCGTCGCTTTAGGTTTTTCCGGTGCGGGCGGGGGTGCAACTGGTTCCGATCCGGGTGGGGGGGTGACCGTCAGGCGCACGCGTACCTGACGTCCGCCCAACCCAAACAAGCCTTTGTTTCCAGCATCCAGCACTTCCACCGACACCGCATCGGCGGGTAATCCCAATTGGGACAGCCCTTGTGCCAGAGCTTCCTCCACAGTCGGAGCGATAATTTCCAGTGTTGTGCGTTCGGCCATAATGCCCTCCCTTGTGCTATTTTTTCCTGCCCGCAGGTAAAGCAGGTTGCTTGGCGCCCGGTAACAGATTACGCCAGTTGACACGCCCCATCATTGCATATTGTACGATGCCCAGTACGTTGCTGGTGACAAAATATACCGCCAGGCCGGATGCAAAGTTGAGCGCAAAGTAACCAAGCAAAAGCGGCATATAAATGCTCATCATGCCGGTCATGGCCGCGGTCTGGTCCTTCGGATTGCTGGTCGAGGGGGCTGGCATGGTCAGCTTGGTTTGAAGATAGGTTGTGATCGCCACGATGATCGCCAGGGTCGGGAAACCGTACGGGAGAAATGAAACTGCGAACCCAGCAGGGAAGGGAATTCCCTCAGGGCGGCCCAGGTCCATCCACAGAAAATGGCTGTTAAGCGGAATAATCGCCGCAGTATTCAGGAGAGAGGGATAGATGCCGCGCGCCAATTGAAGCAGTCCCAAAGGCGTGGTAGCCAGCGCGCGCGTGATGCTCTGATACAGACCGATGATGATCGGGAACTGAATGAGGGTCGGCAGGCAGGATGCAAAGGGATTGATGCCGCGTTCTTTATAAATGCGCATCTGCTCCTGCGCCAGCTTTTCCTTATCCTTGGCATATTTCTTTTGGATGTCAAGCCACTCTTTATCGCTCTGCAGGTCCTGCATCACTTTGGCGCCCTTTAACTGTTGACCGTTCAAAGGCCAGGTAATGAGACGGATCAGGATGGTAAAGAGAATGATCGCAATGCCATAATTATGGCCGATGACATCGTAGATCCATAACAACGCATTTGTAAACGGATTGATAAGAAGGAGATCCCACCAATTCATAATTACTCCTTTATTTGCCCGTAAATTTCCAGACCACGTTGCCGCCATTGTTCAACGCCGCCAGTAAAGAATCGGCGCCTAACGGCGCAACGAGGATGAGATTACCGGATACGACCGGTGTGGTGTAAATCTTTCCGCCAATGTTCGTGCCAACGCCCCAGGCTTTGCCGCTGACACGGTCGAACGCATAAGCCAGTCCGGATTCGGTCACGACGACCACTGTGCCATCCGAAAGAACAACCGGACTTCCGGTGATCGGCCCATCGGGCTGAACATCGGGCCAAGCATTCTTACCGTTGGGCGCACCGAACGAATAAATATTACCACTGATATCCGCTGCATAAACAGTGTCGCCATCCAGCGCAGGCGCGTCCCACACCCAATCTTTTGTATCAGCCGTCCAACGCACGGAGCCATCGACCGTGCTGATCGCACTGACCCTTTTAGTAAATCCGCCAACGTATAACGTTGAACCATCTGCGCTGACGGCGGGCGAACCGGGTACTGAGCCGCCCAAATCCACTTTCCATGCAATCTTACGTGACTGAGGATCGACCGCGTACAGGAAGTGATCCAGCGATGTCACGAAAACCAATTTACCATTGGAGACGGGAGAGGCCCACAACGAATGGCTGATTGGCAAGGACCATTGGAATTCGCCTGTCGCAAGTTTAAGAACGTAAAGCGTGCCGTCATTATTGGGAGCATAAATCATATCTCCAACAACAAGCGGTGAAGCGATCCATTTATCTTTTGCACCTGTAAAAGGGGCAGTCCATTTCTCTTTACCGGTGGCCGGGTCGAGGCTGAGGAGAGCACCATCCGTCCCAGCGCTCCCGATGAGCAACTGTCCATCAGGTGTGAGGACGGGAGCGGCAAAAAATTTAGGAGTACCGGCACTAGCTGGATACTGCCAAACCTTGACGCCGTCACTCAAGCGCACCGCATACACACTATTGCCATCGGCGAGGTAAGCGTTGTTAGAGTCGGCGGCAAGTCCCGGCCAACTGGTAACGGTACTGGCGCCCGAGCAAGCGCTCAATAATATTGAGCCCAGTAATACGAACGAGATTAACTTCAAACGTTTCATCGGATAATTTCTAACTCCTAAGGAACCGGGTCATACCCACCGGGGTTGAATGGATTGCAGCGAAGAACGCGCCAGCTCGCCATCAACGAGCCTTTCAAGGCGCCGTGTTTGTAGATCGCCTGATATCCGTAATGTGAGCAAGATGGATAGAAGCGGCAAGTACCTTCGGACAAGCCGCGCGAGATGGTCATTTGGTAAAAACGGATCAAAGCCAGCAACAGCAGGCGCGTCCAATTACGCGGCGTGCGCGGCAAATCCCGCAAACGCGGCTCATCGGGATATTCATGCGGCAGATAAAATTCAGGTTGCATTGGCTGGGGAGAGCAATTCAGCGCGGCGCAAAACGGTCAGCAGGGCTGCGCGGGTTTGGGCCAGGGTGGCAGATGAAAGTCCGGGGCGTGCGATCAGGATCAAGTCCCGACCAGAGGCGAGCGAGGGAATAAGAGGCCGTATCGCTTCACGCATCAGACGTTTGGTCCGATTCCGTTTCACGGCCGTTCCCACTGTTCGGCCAGCGGCTACACCCACACGTACTCCCGTTTCTTCACTTGCTTGTACTACCAACACAACAAGCGGGTGGGCAAACGATTTGCCGAATCGCCGCACCCGCTTGAAATCTTCCGACCGGGTTAGGCGGAACTTGCGCTGCACCCGCACCTCATTGAAAGGGGAAGTATGTATTTCTCGTCACGCTGGCAAAGGTCTACCAGTGTATCCGCTTTACATGCTCGTTGGCAGTGACGGTCAATTTATAGCGACCGCGCGCGCGACGGCGCTTAAGCACTGCACGCCCATCGGCCGAGGCCATGCGCTGGCGAAAACCGTGCACGCGCAAGCGGCGGCGGATCTTGGGTTGGTATGTTCGTTTTGGCATTATTTACGTTCCTCACTTACTTGATGATTGCAAGTGTATCTTTACAATAAAGCGGGGTGTGGGGTGTTTTGGGCGGGCGAAGCCCGCCCAAAACACCCCACTTCCCCCTTCTTTTTGAGAAGATACTTGCAGATCCCGTATCGGGAGTTGTCTGGCATTTGGAGAAGCACGGTATTATACCGTAAAGATTTGGATTCGGTCAATTTCGTTTACTTGGCGTCCTTCTTCAACTCACGCACGGGATAAACCGG
>JAJYOH010000024.1 GCA_021796315.1 Chloroflexota bacterium | reverse complement strand
GATGGCCCGCAATAAGTCGTCGGCAGTTTGTTCGCGTTCATACCACCAGAATGAATCACGCAGGGCTTGCATTAAATAGGGCAGGGCCTGGGGGTCTTTTGTTTCTCCAAAGGCACGCGCTGCGGCCTGCCTCACTTCAATTTTTGGATCATCCAGCAGAAGATTGGCGATCTCATCGAAGGTAGCTGGATTATGAAACTTTCCCAACGCCAGCGCGGCCGACACGCGCACACTGTCTTCTTTATCTTTGAGAGCGGTCAATAATAATTGAATGGCCTGTGGATCGCCAATCTCTCCCAGTGCGGCGGCGGACTTTGCGCGCACAGTATAAAATTCACCGCGCAAGGCGTCGAGTAAAGCGGGGACGGCAGCGCGATCTTTGATCTGCCCGAGGATGTAGCAAATTTGCGCACGCACGAGCGGGTGCGCTTCACCGAGAGTCTTTGTCAGCAAGGGGATGGCAGGCGAACCTATCCGGACGATGATCTGTGCGGATAACGGAGGCAGGCTTGAGTCCCGCGATGGAAGCGTTTGAATCAACGCAGGGACGGCTTCCGCACCCATGTGAATCAAATCCTGTGCGGCGCGCTCGTGTTTTATCGGGTCAGAAAGTTGGACAATGAGGCGCCTGGCCTCTCCTGTTCGTCCGCCTGTCAGCCAGTCCATATTTCTATTTTACACCAGCAAGTGGAGAGCATTTGATAGAAAATCGGACTAAAATTATCTGATATAATGACGTGTTTGATTTTTAAAAGACAACGCCAGCGAAAATCTGGTGTTATTTTTTGCGATAATTTTGTGGAGTGTAGGAATGAAGAAGGAACAACAACTTGATCTGTATCATCAAATGGTTTTGATCCGCCGCGTGGAAGAGCGCGGCGCGGAACTGTACCAGGCTGGGAAGATCGGCGGGTTCATGCACCTGTACATTGGACAGGAAGCGGTCTCGACAGGTTTGATCGCGGCGCGTGAGCCGCGTGATCGCGTGATCACAGCTTATCGCGATCATGGAGTGGCGTTGAACTGCGGCATTTCGGCCAATGAAGTGATGGCGGAATTGCTTGGAAAGGCAACAGGCACATCGAAGGGCAAGGGCGGCTCGATGCACATGGCGGACACGACCAGGAACATGTGGGGCGGACATGCCATCGTCGGCGGACACCTGCCGATCGCTTCGGGACTCGCGTTAGGCGATCAATATGCCGGCAACGATAACGTCACGATTTGCATGTTTGGCGATGGCGCGACCAACATCGGTTATTTCCACGAGGCGCTCAATCTTGCCAAGACCTGGGGATTGCGCGTGCTGTGGGTTTGCGAGAATAATCAATATGGCATGGGCACGGCAGTTGAACGCGCTTCGGCGGTTTCTGAGATTCGCCAAAAAGCCGAAGGCTATGGCATGAAAAATTCACGTGTCGATGGCATGGATGTGATGAAGGTTCACGATGCAGCCAGGGAAGCAATTGAGTACGTCCGCAAAAATGGCGAGCCTTATTTGCTCGAAGCCGTGACCTATCGTTATCGCGGACATTCGATGGGCGACCCGGAACGTTATCGCAAGCAGGAAGAGGTCAAGAAGTGGGAAGAAAGCGACCCGATCGGAATCTTCCGCAAGCAATTATTGGAAAAGAAAACCGCCGCCGCGAAGGCGTTGGACGAAATCGAATCGCAGGTTGACGAGGAAGTTGTCAAGGCTGTTGAATTCGCCGAGACTTCACCCGAACCCGCGCTGGAAGATTTGTTCGCGGATATTTACGTAGATAATTAATGTCATTGCGAGGAGGGTGTTTCCTGCCCTGTGTTCTTTCAGGGTTCCCGACGAAGCAATCTTCCTGCAAAATTTGAGATTGCTTCGGGCTAGCGCCCTCGCAATGACGTGTTGAAAAGGATTTACTCATGGCAAAAATTACAATGCGCGAGGCCATCTCGCAAGCCCTCATGGAAGAAATGGATCGTGATCCAAAAGTTTTTATTCTCGGTGAAGAAGTCGGCGTGTGGGGCGGGACGTACGCGGTCACCAAAGGTTTTTATGACAGGTACGGCGCGGCGCGCGTCAAAGATACGCCGATTGCCGAGAACGCCATCATCGGTGCGGCCATCGGCGCGGCGATGGTTGGGCAGCGCCCGGTTGCAGAATTGATGACCATCAACTTCGCTTTTTCTGCGATGGATTATGTTGTCAATCAGGCTCCAAAACTCCATTATATGTTTGGCGGACAATTCACATTGCCGATGGTGATTCGCGCGGTGGGCGGCGGCGGACGCCAGCTCGGCGCGACACATTCGCAAACGCCCGATGCGATCTTCGCGCATTTCCCCGGCCTGAAAGTGGTCAGCCCCGGGACGCCGGAAGATGCCAAAGGATTGCTCAAGTCCGCTATTCGGTCGAATGATCCGATCCTTTTCATCGAGCACGCCACCATGTACCAGGTCCGCGGCGAAGTGCCGGATGGCGAATACACCATCCCGATCGGAAAATCAAAAATCCAGCGTGCCGGAAAAGATGTCACCATCGTCACATACTGTAAAGGTCTTGAACTTTCGATGAAGGCCGCTGACGAACTTGCGAAGGAAGGCATCGAAGCCGAGGTTGTTGATTTGCGAACTCTGCGTCCGCTCGACATGGAGCCGGTTTTAGATTCGTTCAAGAAAACGAATCGCGCCATCATCGTTGAGGAAGGTTGGAAATCCTACGGCGTCGGTTCCGAAATTGTCAGCCGCATTTACGAAGAAGCCTTCGATTATGTCGACGCGCCCATCATTCGTGTGGCGCAAAAAGAAGTCCCGCTTCCGTACAACCGCACGCTCGAACAAGCCGCGCTTCCGCAAGTCGCAGATATCGTCGCGGCGGCAAAGGAGGTTTTGAAATAATGGCTGAAACCATCAACATGCCCAAACTTGGTTTTGACATGGCCGAGGGCCTGCTCGTTCGTTGGGTCAAGCAGGTTGGCGAAAATATAAATAAGGGCGATGTGCTGGCCGAGATCGAAACCGACAAGGCCACCGTTGAAGTTGAATCATCTGCGAGCGGCGTTGTCCTGCAACTCATCGTGGATCAGGGAACTGTCGTTCCTGTCAACGCGCCGATTGCGATCATTGGTGCGGCGGGGGAAGTAATCAGTAATCAGCCGCCAGTTATCAGTGAAAAGAAAGTGGATGTGAAACCGCTCCCCGCGACGCCGATAGTTGCTCCCGTCCCCCAATCATCCACTCCGCTGGAGGCTGGTTCCGTTAAAGCGTCCCCGCTTGCGAAGAAGATTGCCCGCGACAATAAAGTTGACCTTTCCAACGTTCATGGCACCGGCCCCGGCGGACGGATTGTCCGCAAAGATATTGAAGTCGCGTTGACCAGTAATCAGTCAACAGTGAGCAGTGAACAGTCAAAATCTGTGCCCAGTTACGAATCACGAATTACGAATTACGAAGATCGCGCAATTCAAACAACAAAGTTGCGCCAGGCTATTGGACGCAGACTGGTGGAATCAAAAACGACCATTCCACATTTCTACGTCACTCACGAATTCAAGATGGATGCATTGATGGACATGCGCAAAAAAGCCAATGCGTTTTTGCCAGACAATGAAAAAATTTCCGTGAATGATTTTATTATCAAAGCGGTTGCGCTTTCGCTTCGACAATTTCCAAACCTGAACGCCACCATCAAAGGCAACGAAGTTGTCCAGTTTGGTCACGTCAATATCGGTGTGGCAGTAACCGTCGAAGGCGGCTTGCTAACCGTTGTTGTGAAGGACGCGGATGCAAAATCCTTGCGCCAGATTTCCGGCGAAGTCAAAGCCATGGCTGCGCGTGCCCGTGATGGCAAGGTCAAGCCTGAAGATGTGGACGGCTCCACTTTCTCCACTTCCAATTTAGGAATGTACGATGTTGAAGATTTCATTGCCATCATCAATCCACCCGAAGCGGCGATTCTGGCAATTGGTTCTGCAAGAGAAGTTCCAGTTGTCGTAGGGGCGGATGGTCATCCGCTCGAATTGGGAATTGGCTGGCGCATGAAAGCCACCATCTCCGTTGACCACCGCGTCAGCGACGGAGCGGAAGCCGCCCAGTTCATGCAGGCGCTGGCAGGCTTCCTGGAAAATCCAGTCAGGATGTTGGTGTAAAAATTAGACTTCCGAATTCTTCAAGAATTCGGAAGTCTTTCGTTATGCTATACTTAATATATGGACAACAACAATTTTCCAAGGTTAGACAGAACCGCCTTCTCGGTAGTATCCTCTTTTGAAGAAGCCGATAAGCAGGACGATGAATATTGGCGTTCCCGAACACCTGTCGAACGCTTGCAACATATGGAGCTTTTGAGGAGGATTAATTATGGCTATGATTCTACCGCCCGACTTCAAAGAGTTCTTGAAATTGTTGAAAGAGTATAACGTTCGATATTTACTGATTGGGGGATATGCCGTCGGTTATCATGGCTACGCCCGCGCCACAGAGGATATGAATGTTTGGGTCGCCATTCATCCAGAAAACGCGCAAAAAATTTTCTCCGCCTTGAAAGACTTTGGGTTTGACGATCCTGAATTGAAGCCTGAACTATTTCTGCAAAAACCGAAAATAATCCGTATGGGCTTTCCTCCCATGCGGCTCGAAATCACCACATCAATCTCAGGAGTCGAGTTTGACGAGTGCTATCAAACACGAGTCGTTGATAAAATAGATGGAGTCGAAGTGAACTTGATTGATTTGGAAAATCTCAAAAGAAACAAAATGGCAAGCGGAAGGACAAAGGATATGGCCGATGTTGAGAAATTGGGACAGATAAAAAGAAAGCCATGAAAGCCACCATCTCGGTTGAGCACCGCGTCAGGGATGGGGCGGAGGCCGCCCAGCCGAAGGTGCAAGCGCTGGCAGGTTTCCTGGAAAATCCAGTCAGGATGTTGGCGTAGATAAACAAACTTCCGAAGTCATTTGGCTTCGGAAGTTTTTATGAATGCCTGCGCTAACTGGATTTGAATTTTCTACTGCCGATTAGTAACGTTTAATCGATAGTGTGATGCCTTGAAATATTCGGTGGCGAACCTGGCAACGTCTTCGGGGTTGTAGGGCGCGCAACTGAATACGTCCAGGTAAATGGCGCGGCTGGCGTTCGCAAAGTGAGCCGAGATGAGGGATGTCTCGATCAATTGAGTCATGCTGAAGCCCTGCACACGCGGCTCGTCTCCGAAGAACACAACTTGCGTTTCACCATAGCGACGCATTTTGATGCGGTCGCACAGAATCTTTACGAATTCGCGAATGGCATCCGCGTTCAGCATGAGATCCAAGTCGCAATCGTATAGATCGATACTGGAAGATACCCCCCAGTATTCTGTTTCGTTTTCTTTTGTTATATCTGTTTCTAAATTGGTTTTTGTCATTTGTAGAGTTCCTTCCTGAAAAACTCCGGCAGTGCAAAAGCCGCCTTGTGAATTTCAGAGTTGATGTAATTATTCGCGCCGGGCGGAAATGGTTTTTTCAGGCCATTCGTCCAAGGTGTATCGGACACGTACATGAAGCCAATCCCGCCGCCGGGATAGGTGGGAATATTGGCATAATAATATGCCGGATTTTTTGTAAGGCTTTTTGCTGATTTGTAAATCTCTTTGATCAAAGCCGTATCGAAGAAGGGTTGTTCGCATTGTGTGGATGCCGCGCCGCCGGGCGTGAGCGCGCGCACCATCAGTTTGTAAAACTCGTCTGAAAACAATCTTTCGGCCATGCCGATCGGATCAGTGGTATCTGAGATGATGACATCAAACTGTCCGGGGTTTTCGGCGAGAAAGCCAAAGGCGTCGCGCACAAGCAATTTCGCGCGCGAGTCCGCCCACGGGTCCCTGAAGGAGGCGGCAAAATATTCGCGCGACAAGTCCACGACGCGCTGGTCCAGTTCACAGACTACCGCTTCCTTCACGGACGGATAGCGGAGCACCTGCTGCAAGGAGCCTCCGTCGCCGCCGCCAACGATCAACACGCGCTTTGGCCCATCCACTGCCATCATCGGCACATGGGCGATCATTTCATGGTAGCCCATGTTGTCGCGCTCGGTCAGTTGGATGATGCCGTCAAGGATCAACGCGTTGCCAAAAAATTCCGTCTCGACAACTTGAATGTGCTGATATTGAGTTTGTTCATCCGCGAGGATTTTCCTGACTCGAATTCCCTTTCGATAATACGGATGCAGTTCTTCGGTGAACCAGATGCTCATAATCAGGCGGCAACCGGCAGCTTGGTTTCGACTTCTGCATCACGGTCGAGTTTGCGGAGCGTGAAATTATCTGCTCCAAGCAAATCTTTGATGTGTTGGATCAACGGTAAAAGGTCTTTGCCGATTGCACAGGTAAACAGGTCAATCGCGCAATAGTTATATTCAGGCCATGCATGCAAGCTTGCATGCGACTCTGCGAGGAGCAAAAAACAGGTAAAGCCATGCGGGCTGAACTTGTAGAAGCCCTCATCCACAACCGTCAAGCCGCTTTCGCGGATGGCTTGCGCAAACAGCGAGTAAGCCTTCTCGCCATCCATGAGAGTCTCATGGTTGCAGTTGGAGAGATCGAAAATATAATGCTCTCCCAATTTCAAAGTCGCGTTCACTCACACCTCCAGGGTTAAAAAATGAAAGAACCCATCCGAAGGCACTCACTTTGAAATTTCAACACGATCCGCAAGATGTTTCCTTGCGTAACGTGTAAAACCGCCTTCGAATAGACTCTGTTGGGTGCATTTATACTATGTCCTGCCGGAATGTCAATCGTTTGGAGTATGGATTTTGTCATATTCTCACCCGCGGTTTATGTATGAAAAAACTTCCGAAGCCACTGGACATCGGAAGTTTTTTTCTTTTTTGACGTTGTTATGGCAGGTAATATTCAATTACTAATGTTGGGCGGTTTGAACGCCCGGGGTCATCTCCACTGTAGAATTTTATGGTGTCAGCCATGTGGTTGTTGTCATTCGCAATTTGGAATCGTAAACGGAATTGTGTCGCGCTTAGTTTGTTGATATAAGTCAGGGCAGATTGATCCAGCGTCGTTGAGTACCAACTCCCGTCCGGGGTATTCGAGATTATACCCACGGCATCCTTGCTGGAAGCCGCTTGAAAGTCCGATACTTGCAAGACCCTGTCGCCAAAGGCCCCGCTGCGGATATCCACCAAAATGTTCTGATGGGTGGTGAATGGATCTGTGCCATTCACACTTACCTTCTTTATCTTAAGTGTGGCGCTAGTGATTACTGCATTAACCGGCAGGGTGGATGTGGGGAAATCCAAAATAGCGCGGAATTGTCGGTCCTGTGCGTTGTCACCGAGATAAAATGTGGGGTCGACTGAGTTTGTCGAGCCTCCTTGATTGCTGTTTTTATTTGACTCTAGCAGCCAGCCGTCATATCCGCCAACGGATGTGAATGTCACGGTACTTGTTTTGATGATGGATTTGTTGATTGTATATTCCTCGCCTTTGTTGAAATTACCGTTTCCCGCACCCGTGCCGCCCAGTGGATTTCCCGCCGCGTCTTTGATTGAATCATCGTCCACCAGATCCAGGCGTAGAGTCCCATCGCCGCTTCCGGTGTTGACCGTGACGGAATATGAATTTCCTGAGCCATCTACTGCTGCCACAGTTGCCCCAGCGATATTGCCAGTAGTGAATAAGGAAAAGTCGCCCGGGTCAACGCCATTGACAGATTTGGAAAAGGTCACCGTGTAACGGACGGCGCCTGCGATTGTGGGATTGGGGCTTGCGCCCATAATGCCGGTGACTGTCGGCGAGCTCCTATTAATAGTGTATATTCCGCCGGTATTGAAATTGCCATTGCCTGCGCCCACTCCGCCCAGCGGCTGGCCCGCAGAATTGCGGATCGTGTCGTCATCGATCACGTCCAGCCGGATGGTTCCATCGCCGGAGCCGGTATTAACGTTGACCGTATATGTTGTCCCTGAAACGGGAGTCACACTTGTGATGGATGCGCCTGTGACGCCCGACGTAGTAAGCCCAAAGCCGCTGAATGGCGCAGCAACATCCACGCCGCTCACGGATTCCGAAAAAGTTACCGTGAAATTTACGCTGGCAGCGTTGGTGGGATTTGCATCGGCAGGCGTACTCGATAGAACTGTGGGAAACTGATTGGATGTAGTCCCGGATTCAAACGCGCCGACGTCCGGGGCTTTGCCTGCGAAATTGTCATTGATGCCGGGAATAACCATGCCCCGGTCAATGTTTGGACTGGATGGAAGAAGCGTAAAATCGCCGTTGCCCGGATTGGTAAAACCGGGCAAACTTTCGTATCCATTGCATTCAAGGCCGGCGGCATTACACAAATCCTTGATGGTGTTGTAGCGTACATTTTCCCATTTGAAGTGTGGAATGCCTAATCCGCGTGTGGTGTACCAGTCGTCGTTATTCCAGTCGATTCCTGTCGAACCAATGTGGGACTCTTGAAACGCATACCCATTGCCCTGGAAAATGTTGTTACGCATTATCACATTATGCGCCGAGCTGATCATACTCATCGCGTCCAGCCCTGTTACATTTGTCCAGCTTGTGTTGTGATAGATAAGAATGATGCCAGTGGGATTCAAGTCCCACTTGATACTCGTGCCGGCATAGTTTGTAAATAAGTTGCGCAACACCCAGGCGGGACCTTCCGTGATCGGAGCCAGGGAAATACCGGTGGTGCTTGTGTCAACAATATTATTGCGAAAACGCGCATCGATGTTCGTGCCTTCCGGTTCGAGTCCATCGTCGCCGATGTTGTGAATGTGATTGTTGTAAATATCGGTATCGAATGCGATCTCTGGATTCTTTAATCCAGCCGATGAGCCGACGTAAATACCGTTATTGAAATTATGTATCTCGTTGTTGCGTACAACGGCTCCGATGTGCGTCCTGATGACGATCCCGGTGCCTTCCATCGAACTGCCTTTGACTGCTTTCCAGGGCCATTTATCTACAGGTGGATCATATATTTCATTGTATTCGATGCGTGTGTCATTGCCTCGGTCATCGCCGCCGGTCCAATTGATGAAGATTCCCAGTTGAAGGTTATGTATTTTGTTATTGCGGATCACCAGATGAGAAGTGTTGACTGCGCATACGCCGCAGCCATCGGTCCTGGTGCCATAGAACCGCATTTCAAACCCTTCGATCCACAACCAATCCTGGCCGTTTGCATCGAATGCGTGATTGAGACGAGGCGCCTGCCAGTTATGTTTGGCAGGGTTGTCCACACTGCGAACATAGAGTATCCAACTGTATGGCTCAAGATACCAGCCCTCATTCATCGTTACTTTGTTATGCCCGGTGTAGCTTGCCAGCCCTGAAAGAGTATCGTAATTGTAGAAACGCTGTCCATCGCGCGCCAGGTAACCAATGGGCGATCCGATTTTGGTGAACCATACATGTGAATATTTACTGGAAGGAGTCCAGATTTGTCCTGTTAAAGTATCTGAACCATCCATGATCGCCGCATTGCCTTCAGCTTTGACTTGAATCCAATTGTTGGCGCCGCCTGAAGCGGGGAATGAAACGGTCTCGTGATAAACGCCATCAGCCACCAACACTTGCGTCCCCGGACCGGCGTGATTCACAGCCTCCTGTATAGTTTGGAACGGCGCTGCGGCAGTACCGTCGCCTCCGCCAGGCGCATCGGCTCTTACGTGCAAAATATTGGATGGAGTGAACTGAAGTTCGTTTGGTTGAGTGGCGATCGAGCCGCTAATCTCGTTTGTCCCATTGACAACCTTGATATCGTAGGAGGTGGCCCCGGAAAGCCCGAACAAACTGCCGACGAGGCGGCCATCGTCGATCTGCATGAGCGGATAACCAGTACGCCAGTTCGCTTCATTACTTTGACGATATAACAGGGTCGCCGTTTTGGGTAGATTTGCGCCGCTGACGACAACGCCAATAGTGTCGATGTTGGGATGTAAGTCTATTTTGGTAAAAGCGGTAACGCTGCCGGGCGGGAGGAAAAGCAGATTGGAAATATTATAGGCAATTGAATCTACGGGAGCAGATTTGCCATCCCAAATATTCTGTTGAGCAACAAGTGGGGAGTTTATGTCTGGTTGCATCTGGCTTGAAGTTGGATATCCGAAGTTATATGCAGCGAGGAAAAGAACGAGCGTCAACAGGATGGAATGCTTTTTCATTTCGGCTCCTTGTTCATGGATTCTAATCCCTTAAAGGGAAACCGGATATAACGTTCACAATATGAAACCGTCTTTTTCATGGGTTCTTGCACGCTGGCGTCATGAGTTCTTCTGTGTTCATGAACCTATTTTCAGATTTAGATTCTTTCAAATTTGTATGTGGATCATTTGCGACTTCATAATATACTCGGCGACTATGAAAAAGAAACACGCATTACGCATCGCCCTCTTCGTTATCGCGGCTGTGACCTTCATTGCATTGATGATCACCGAACCGACCAAGTCTGCTCCTGCTCATTCCTATTATGCGGCAGACGCTTCCTATCCATTTGTCATTGCCCACAAAGGCGGTAACGGCCTGTGGCCGGGCAATACTATGTATGCGTTTCAACATGCCGTCACTCTTGGCGTGGACGCCATCGAAACGGATGTGCATGTCTCCAAGGATGGCGTCCTCGTTTTAATGCACGACGATCGCGTTGATTACAATACGAATGGTTCCGGCCTGATCGAGGACCTGACTCTATCCGATCTAAAAAAACTGGATGACGCCTACAAGTGGTCCCCTGATAACGGTAAAAGTTTTCCCTATCGTGGAATGGGTATCACTATACCCACATTGGAAGAAGCCTTTCAAACTTTTCCAAACCAACGCTTCGTGCTCGACGTCAAGCGGACCAGCCTGCCGATTGAGTCTCAAATCTGTGATCTGATTCGCAAATACAAGAAGAAGGATCAGGTAGTCGTTGCCTCGCTCTATGACGATATCCAGGTTCGATTCCGCCAGGCCTGCCCGGAGGTGGCCAGTTCTGCCGCCTTTGGCGAGGTAGCTGTTTATGTTTTAACGGAAAAAAGCCATCTTGACGGGTGGATTCCATCCGCGTATGAGTCTCTCCAGGGGCCGATCGATCCATTTGGAGTATACGATGCCCTTATTGTTACGAAGAGTTATATTCAGGATGCCCATGCCAGGAATCTCAGGGTTGAGCCGTGGGTAAATGATTCCGATTCCATGAAACGCTATATTGGTTATGGCGTGGACGGCATCATTACAGATTACCCTGATATTGCGCTCCAAATTTTAAATCGTCGACAGGTATTTATATGCCCATCTTGTGCAGCGCCGTCCAAAACAGGGCGCTGAAAACCTGTGCCCGATAAATGATGTGCTTATACCAGAATAAATATCTCTCATTAATTCCATAGTACGACTGCAGCCACCAATCTGAAGGTGGAACAAAAATTTGTAGAACGGATCGCAGATATCCGACCTTCTTCCATTCCCGGACACTTTGGTGAGGCCAGCCGGGAGGATATTGATTGAGACCATCGGGAGGCGTAACCTGCCTAATTGGAATGATACTCGCCAGGCGCTCTGGTAGTGGCGTCAGGCTATAGATAACTTCCAGGCGACGCAGAATGTCGGAATGATAATGTTGTAGATGCTTCCAATCAATCTCATCGGCGCGATGTTCAACGAGACTGACAATATCTGCAATCCATTTGAGTTGCGCAGGGTTTTTGGAATTGCCAATAAACAGATGTTTTGTGAGGTGCCCTGACAGGTAGTGGAGCGTTTCCATGTATGTCGATGTGTAAATGATACTCTCGCCTATTGTTACGATTTGCGGAGGCGCGTGAAAATTTTTAAATTCAGGGTCAGGTGAATTTCCCTTTTCATGTCGTCCTTTGGGATCATAGTGGTGTAATTCGATATGTGCACTGATTCCATCTTTCAGCGGCGAGTCCGCTGTCAGTTCTTTCGGCGCCCGCTTCAAAGTCGAATCAGGGAAGCGTGTATAAAATCCTGCATCTGCAAGAAGATGCAAAGCCGGCAAAACATCTTCCTGCCTGAGTAAAAGATCAATGTCGCTCAACGAACGTAAGGATGGGTCGGGATAATATTCATGCGCCAGCGCCAATCCTTTGAGCACCAATGCCCGGATGCCGTTCTTTTCAAACAGCGAAATGATATCTGTGAGTGTCAGAATATAAATCCGGTTGAATGAACGCTGACGCAGGTAAAGCCCTTTGAGAATTCGCTCGGTTTCTTCCGGGATGGCGATACCTGATTTGTGGATATGGCGCCACAGCAATGCGGCCATTCCATGCAATTCGGCCTCGAAGGGCAATTCCTGCCAGGCTGTAAACTGATTTATTTGGCGCGCTAATTGTTCGTAAAAAACGGGATGCCCCTCGGCGCGAGCGCATAATGCCAGCAAACGATAGCTTTGACTCATCCCGCTAAAGCCGTTCGTTCGACCCACTCGGTTGCGCTTTCGATATCGGAATATGTCAAGCTAAATGCGATAACTTGTCGGGCCAGGCGGGCCGTCGCAGCCATGCCGTGGTCGGGAAAGTTGCGGGCGTTTACCAAACACTGCAGCAGGCGGAACAAGGCATCGGCGGGTGTGAGTCGCTCGAAATGGAATTCTGATTCGGGAACATAGCGCGGAAAGATCAGTACCCGCGGCTTGACCGCGGCTCGAGCGGCTTCCGTATTAAATAGTGTTGACTCGACCCAGGCGCTTTCATCGTTAAATTGCATGAAGCCGTCTGCGTCCTTGTTTGACAGCCAGCGCTGCCAGATGAATGCTGACCCGCGTTTGAGCACGATGGAACGACTCAGCCCGCTGATTTCATCGCCATCTGTTGGCAGCGCAATGACCTCATCGGTCAGATATTGGAATCCATTGGCTGTCAGCCAGGCGGCCAGAGATGATTTGCCGCTGCCGCTTTGCCCGCACAAGATGACACCATTGTTGGCAAACGCCAGCGCTGCGGCGTGAAATATAAGATGTGTAGTGGATATTCCATTCAGGCGGGTGATAACATCCTGCATCAATAACCACAAGACTTGTTCATAATTAATTTTAAAAGACAAATCACCACCGTCAACGGATATTGTCAAATCGGTATCGTTGACGGTGGCGATTTTGTAGTTCGCAATGATCGGCCCGTCTTCGCCGAGACAGTGTTTGAAATGAGTTCCAACTGCCTCGCTTATTTTCGGGTGATCTGAATTAATGATTATTGTGTTGCCTGCAAAATGAACCGGCAGACCGCCGGTTGGCTTTGTTATCATTCCCGTTGAAGCGCACCCCGAGTTGCCAATAATTGAATGGTTTCAGGTACATCCGATACAATCGAATCGCGCGCTTCGGGATATACTGCGCTTAGGATTTCGGTGATTTCATCCGCTGTCCGCTTGCCATCGCATAATTTCCAGATAAGAGCGCCGGTCTGGTTGCTGTGAATAATGATGTTGCGTGCCGGATGGAGCAAAACGATTTCGCCGTCCAGAGTTTCGATTTGGAAACCTTCGACTGGTATGGGCGCGGTTATCGGTTTCATGGAAATTTGCCAAGCTAACAGGGAACGGTGGTTGTACTGGTGAGTGTCTGCACGCAAGTGCCCGTTCCATCGGCTGGATTTACAAAGCTCCATGTAACTTGGATGGTTCCGCCGGCTACCATGCATCCGGCTTGTAAAGCAACTGAAGCTACACCGGATGGGTTTGTGGTTGCTGTTCCCGATTGAGGAAAATAGCCATTGCCAAGACTCGTTGCGTTGTATTGCATTTGCACACCTCCCCTGGCGGGGCTAATGGTTACGGATGATGTGACTGTATCATTTACATTAGTGGGTGCAAAATTTGTGTTTGTGCCACATGCGATTGGGGCAGCGAGAGGAGAAGTTGCAGCGTGAGCCGGGAGTACGCCAACATCCAAACCGGGTTTGGTCCATTTGCTGGGAATGTTTGCCAGAGCGGCTCCGCCCGCGACAGCGGCTAAGATCTTCAGCGCATCGCGGCGGGAAATCTTTTGAGTTGATTTGTTGTCCATGATAAGTTCTCCAGAAAACCTTATTAATTTACTATGATGCGAAATTTTACCATACGCCCCAATGTTTTTCTTGAGACTTCTTCTCAACTGGGTGCGCTAAAAGTATGTAGATGAGTTTGCTCCCTGCGCCGAGGACGGCGCAGGATTTACTCGCAAAGCGCCGCCGAGGACGGCGGCTTGAGCCTATTTACCAACAACCTTTGAGTGCCCCCTTCTCAACTTTTACTCGGCTAAAAGAACGTGATTTGTGATTAAATTGGTTTATGGCTGACATTATCCTGCATCCCATTGCCCATGTGCGCAACTCGCGTCTTACGCTTGACGATGATAACTGGGGAGACGTAATTTCTGAAATCACGCTGGACGAATCATTACCTGCGGAAAGTCTTGATGGCTTGGAAACCTTCTCTCACGTCGAAATACTTTTCTATTTCGATCAAGTTGCTGACGAAAAAATTATTGTGTCCCGCCATCCGCGTGGAAACACGGATTGGCCGAAGGTCGGCGTGTTCGCGCAAAGAAATAAAGACCGTCCCAATCACATCGGTTTGACGATTGCCCGCATCATTAAACATGAAGGCCGCAGCCTGTTTGTCGAAGGTCTGGATGCGGTGAATGGCACGCCCATTCTTGATATCAAACCTGTGATGGCGGAGTTTCTCCCACACGGATCTATCCGCCAGCCGGATTGGTCACACGAATTGATGCAAAATTATTGGAACAAATGACACAATCTTATAGCCTTTATTTTCACATCCCATTTTGTGTGCACCGTTGCGCATATTGTGACTTTAATACCTATGCTGGACAGGGAAGTTTAATACCTGCTTATGTTAATGCCCTGCGCCGCGAGATTGAGTTTGTCGGTCGAAGCGCTCCTGATCAATTTTCCGTGCACACAATTTTCTTTGGCGGCGGCACGCCTTCCCTGCTTTCTCCTGCGCAATTTGAATCCATCTTTAAGGCCATTAAAAAAAATTTCGACCTATTGGATGATTCCGAAAACACAATCGAGGCCAATCCCGGTACGGTCTCGTTGGATAATCTGAAAGAATTAAGGAAAATTGGAATCGATCGTATCAGCTTCGGAGTCCAGTCTGCCAACTCTGAAGAACTGCGAATGTTGGAACGCGCCCACGATTTTTTCGATGTCATCGAAGCGGTCTCGTCCGCACGCAAGGCCGGCTTCGACAATTTGAATTTGGATTTGATCTATGGCCTGCCCGAACAGACTCTGCAAACTTGGCAAACTTCCGTCAAACGTATCCTCGATCTTCACCCTGAACATATTTCCGCCTACGCCTTGACTCTCGAACATGGTACGCCGTTTGGTCGCTGGTCTTCGCGTGGGCTCCTGCCTTTGCCCGATCCTGACCTCGCCGCTGAAATGTACGAGTGGGCCAGCGATGCTTTTGAATCAGCGGGCTATATTCAATATGAAATTTCCAATTGGGCAAGGCCGGGTCGAGAGTGTGTTCATAACCTGCAATACTGGCGCGGACTTCCGTATCTTGCTTTTGGAGCAGGCGGGCATGGATATGCTGGCGGCTATCGCTATTCAAATGTGTTGAGAATAAAAACATACATTGAACGATTTGCTGAACCTTCATCTTTTGTTGATCATCCTTTTCCTTTATCTCCTGCCACCGTGAATCAACATCATCAATCAACCAAGGACGACATGGCTGAGTACATGATGACCGGGTTGAGATTGACGCGTGAGGGAATCGCCGCACCCGCTTTCAGGTCCAGGTTTGGACGCGAATTGTCAGGTGTTTATTCAAAAGAGATTCGAGATTTGATTCGGCTTGGCCTGCTTGAATGGCATAAAGAGACTTCCGAGGGTTCGTCACCCTCGGAAGTCTTAAGGCTGACAAAACGCGGACGTTTATTGGGCAATCAGGCTTTCATGCGGTTTATCGAATAATAGAGCGGATGCAGCTCCGTTCTATTATTACTCTAATACAGTATTTCTATACATTGACATAAATCTTGTCGCCATTCATGATGCAACCCGCAACCACCAGCGGGCGGCTGACAAGGCGGCACCAGCGTGGGGCCGCCGGGATCGGGAGTACCCGGTTTTTTGGTTGGCGGTTCTTCTGTGGGGCAGATCAGTGGTTCAAATCCAGTTGATTTAAATCCAAACGCCGCGCGGCAGGTGCTATCCATAGCATACAAGGCTTTGATCGGGTAATTGGGATTGCCGGTTTGCGGCGAGCCGGCGTCTTCGATGGCGTAGCGGTCGTTGTAGCTGAACTTGGCGAGGTCTCTCATTCCCGCATCTGCCCAAACGCTCCACATGAATGTATTGCCCGGCAATGTTCTCTTGAACGCGAACTCAACTGTGTTTGCCTTCTTCGGGTCGATCCTGACCCACGCCAAATCTGGATCGTCTCCCTTGCCTTGATCGAAGATTATTTTTTCGTATCCGTTGCCAGAGAATGGGGCATCCGATTGTTCCGGGGATAATCCGGCGCTATCATGGTTGGTGTCTGCGTAAACGGTGACGCCGCTTGTCGTCCAGGCTGTTGCGTAGGGCGGTTGTGCCCAGATCAGATATTCACCGAAACCATCTTTGTTTTGATCAAGTTCCACGCCGTAATTAATGTTCAACGGATCATTGGGATTGGTTCCGATCAATTCGATGAAGATATAATCCCAATTTGCGTCTGTGGTGATGCGAAATCGTTCGATGTCCACGTTGGGCAGGTAGGTCATATCTGTTTGCGTGAAGGGACGCTCAAGGCGATTGAGCCGATACACATCGCCGTACGGCGCGCGATGGAGCGAAGCATTCGACTGCGACTCTACATCGTAGTTGATGTTGCCTGTCAGTGAAACGCTGCCGGGTGTCATCAAGTGCGTGACAACATAGGTCGGCGTTTCAGATGGCGCTGGCGGCGGGAGCGTGGCTGTGTCTGCTGAACTTTGTGGTCCAGTAATGGGCAGAATGGTCGTTGAGCTTGCTGGCGGTACTGCATTGTTTGGCGCCGGTAGATTGCAAGACAATATAACCAGCAACACAATTACCACCCCGAAGTAAATGAGCTTGTTCTTACGCATGGTGTCCTTCCTCTCCGATTAAGATTATCCGCCTTTGCAGAGTCGAATTCAAGTAGGATAGGACTTAAGGGTGGTGAGCCCCTTGTACGATTATTAGCTTTTGATAAGGCTGTTAACGTGTATTCAAGAGCGACCGAAGAATTGATCAGTTTGGAATTCTTGAATAACAAAAGCGACACCCGAAGAGCCGAATCTTCGGGTGTCCTAAGACTTACTTCGCACGGCCGATTGCTTGGCAATCAAGTCTTCATGCGGTTTGTGTAGCGACTAGGGAGCGGCACAATGATACACGACCGCTGCAATAACATTTGTATTTTGTACCCACACACAACCTGCCGCATTACAACTTGCTTGATCGTGATATTGACTTGGGTTCTGACAGCCTGTTGGCTGTTTGACGCCTGGTGTTGGCTCGCTGCGTGGGCATAGTTTAGGTTCATAGCCCGTTGGGCTGAAACCGAAGGCTTCCTGGCAGGTATTATCCACAGCAAAGAGAGCTTTCAATGGATAGGTTTTCTTATCCCTTATTGGTGAACCGGCCTGCTCTTCAGTGAAGCGATCCACGTAGTCCAGCTTCGTTACATCCTTCAAACCCGCATCTGACATCACGCCCAACATGAACACCGTGCCTGACCAGGATTTCCTAAATGCAAATTGTATGCTGGCGTTCGCTCCGGCATTCATGCGCACCCAGACCATATCAGGATCGGCGTCCCCAGCGCCCCCGTGAAATATCTGTGTCTCGTAACCGTCGGTAGTAAGCGGCGCATCTGATTTTTCGGGTGAGAGTCCGGCGGTGTCATGATTCTTGTCGGCAAAAATATCAACGTTGGCTGTATCCCATGCCGTTGCGTAGGGCGGACGCGCCCGGATCATGTAATCGCCGAAGCCATCGTGGTTCGTATCCAACTCCACGGCATAGTCTATTCCGAGCGAATTGTTTGGGTCGGTGCCGACCAATTTTATTGAAACATAAAACCAGTCATTGTCCTGGCTGACCGTGGCGGTAACGATATCAAGGTCTGAAACATAAGTCATATCTTGCAGGAAGGGACGTTCAAGGCGGTCGATGTTGTATGAGTCCCCGTAGGGCGCACGCTTGTCAGCCGCGGTGCCGGACGAATCCACATCATAGATGATGGTTCCCGTCGCGGGCGGACTGTCCGATGGCTTGACCACATGCAAAACAGCCGGCGCGTTTGTTGCTGTGGTTGCAGAAGCGGGCAAAGCCGTTGAACTACTGTCTGTTGCAGGGACCGTTACGAGAGTTGGGGGAGCGGCGGGCAATTGTGAAGATGGCGCTCCGCTGAAGAGCGGCAGATTACATGCCACACTTACCAACAAAATAACCGTGATAAGAAATAAAAGTTTTTTTGTCATGTCAACTTCTCCTCTTGAGATCGGCCTAAATGGCTACTGTTTTGATTATCCGATTAATACCATTTCAGGACAAGTCAACCGTTTGTAATAGGCGGGGGATTTTTGTTTTTTGCATTTGGCGCGACTCCTATTCCCCTGACCGTTGCGCCAAAATCAGATAACGGCCTTTAGAATGCGCGCATAAACGCCGGTCAAATCGTTCAAGCCGGACGCGAAAGCGGCGCGAGCCTTCGATGAGCCGATCAACAGCCCCGGCACCTTGGCGTCCGTGTGCCGCCGCGTGGATAGATCTTCCATGTTGCCGTGATCGGATGTGACGAGGATCAAACCTTCCTCATCGTTCCATGTTTCGAGCAGACCTTTCAGCACGCCATCGAAAACTTTCAACTGTTTCGTCGCCCAATCCATATCCTGTTTATGTCCGGCGTAATCGCTGGCCCAATATTCGAAGAAAGAGAAATCACATTGATCGGCAAGGTCATTTAATTTTTTGCCCGCGTCGATTGGAGAATAAATCGGCGCATCGGTAAAGCCGAGCATTCCATGCCAGCCTTCGCCTGTGAAATCTGCGGACAAAGCGCGGCCTGCGAAAAGATCGTCTTTCGTGAAGAGCGGCAACCCGGCAGACGTGACGGCCAATGGAATGGCGGAATATAAACGTTTGCCCGATTCGACTCCGTCAAAATAGCGCGGCGGATAACCATTAAGCAGGGCTGCGGCCTTGCCTGCCTTGGTTAATTGCGAAAATATATTTCCATTGAGCAGATATTTTGCAACTGCCGGGTTTGGCTTTGGCCCGTAATGTTCGCCGATCTGCGCTGGGATGTTGATGCCGGTCAATAAAACGGCTTGCCCGGTGGCAGATTGCGGCAAGCCGTTTACGCCAAGCGATGCGTCGAGGGGAAGCAGGGTTGCGCGTTCGCCAATAAATGGCGCTGAGGCGGCGATAAGTTTTTGTCCGCCAAGTAAATTTTGCAGGACGGGCATTTCAACGCGTGCGAGGGGGTTTATTTCCGGGTTATTTTGTCCGAGGCCGACACCGTCGAGAAAGATGAATAAGAATCGCATTGTTGTTCACCGATAATTTTTTCGGAGTCCGAAGTCTCCAGACTTCGGAGCAAAATCAGGAGATTTTGCACTCCGTTGATATTACGTTTTTTGAGATTTTGCATTCCGTTGACATCATGGTTTTTGATACAAGAACCACGCCGATGGGCGTTCGCGTTTATCCACGCCGTCCTTGCGGGAAACCAGCCGGAAGCCAAAAGACGAGATCAAATCCAAGTCAGCGGGAGCCAGCCTGGGCGCGGAAGGATCCGAAAATGGTTGGAAGATTCCATACATCAGCCAATGTCCGCCCGGAGCGAGCACGCGATTCAGTTGAGTCAGATAATCCGCCTTTTTATCGATACCGTGAAAGCATCCCATGTCGAGCGCCAGATCGAATGGACCATCGATGCCTTTTAATTTTGTGGCATCGTTGACCTGCAATTCGGCGTTGATATGTTTTAATTTGCGTTTTGCGATTTGAATAGCGCGAGGAACAAAATCTATGCCTGTCACCTGCCAGCCATTTTGCGCCAGGGTGAGAACGTTCGTGCCTGTGCCGCAGCCAATGTCAATGGCGCGCCCGGCGGGATGGCTGGCGATGAAATCAAACAACTCCGGCGGAGTGATGCCGGAATCCCAGGGCGGATTCTGAAAATACCAAAAGTTGAAAGAGAGCCAGCGGATGAAGCCCATTGGGAATTATTTAACCGAATCGCGTACTTTTTGCGGATCGATCTCGCCGATCGTTCGCCAAACTTCATTTCCTTTTGCGTCGAAGAAAATATAAGTTGGCGTGTATTCGAAACCATAGACCGGCGCCAGTTCGCGCCCGACTGTTTGTTGAATATCGATGCGGATGATATGCAGTTTGTCGCCTAGTTCACTCTCGAGCCCATCCACGATGGGTTTCTCTGCGGTGCAGGAAATTCAGTACGGTGATTGGAGTTCGAGCAGAACAGGTGTCCCGGCGCCGATCATGGCTTGAACGGCCCTGGCGTCATCCATCAAGGGCGTTTGGCGCGGATGCAAAATAATCCAGGCGGTGAGCAACCCTAAAACAATTACTCCAAATGCAATAAAGTCACGGGTCTTGGGTTTTTGTGTTAATAAAATTAAACCGGCCGCAATGGCGAGGCCGATTGATAACCAAAGAAATGAATAATGATTATATAGTTCTTCCATGTCACCTCGGTAATATGACAGTTCTCACTTTGACAATTCAACCCACTTCTCGTACAATCCACGCACGTTCTTGCGGCATCATTCCACTTTTTGGGAAGGATTGTCATGAAAGAGTATACCACTGAGTTTTTACGTAACGTTGCGCTGGTCTCGCACGGCAGCGCAGGTAAGACCATGCTGGCTGAAGCTTTTCTGCATGGCACGGGGGCAACGACTCGTCTCGGCAAGATCGACGACGGTACCACGGCTTCCGATTACGACGAAGAGGAAGCCCGACGCAAGATTTCCCTGTACACCACTGTTCTTCCAATCGAATATCGTGACCATAAGATCAACGCGCTCGATGCACCCGGCTTTACCGATTTTGTCGGCGAGGTCGTTTCCGCGTTGAGCGTGGCCGATAGCGCGGTTGTGCTGGTCGATTCGGTGGCCGGTCTCGAAGTTGGCACCGAGGTCGCCTGGCGTTACGCCGACGATTTTAAACTGCCGCGTTTCGTGGTCATCAACAAGCTCGACCGCGACAATGCCAATTACGAAAAGGCGTATGCGTCCGTGGAAGAATACGCGCACGCCGGCGGTCATCGTCTGGTTAAAGTGCAATTGCCGATCGGCGAGAAGCATGATTTCAAGGGTGTGGTTGATTTGATCTCAATGAAGGCCTTCATGGGCGACGGCAAAACCGTGACGGATATTCCGGCAGATATGCTGGCCGCCGCCAGGGAAGCGCATGGGATTCTGGTCGAGGCCGCCGCGGAGGGCGAAGATACTCTGCTCGAAAAATATCTCGAAGCCGGTTCTCTCTCGGACGAGGAACTGATCGTCGGTCTAAAAGACGTTGTCCGCTCCGGGGCTTTTATCCCGGTCTACTGCGCCGCGGGCGGACACGAGATCGGCATCATGCCGCTTTTGAATGGCATCGTGGACTTAATGCCGTCGCCGACGCATGTTGCGCCGCGTGCTGCGAACGGAAAAGATGGCGAAGAAAAATTACCCGCTTCAGATATCGGTCCGCTGGCCGCGTATGTTTGGAAGACGACCGCCGATCCGTTCGTGGGACGCATGACCTATTTCCGCGTGGTCAACGGTTCCATCCAAGGCGATGCCCGCTTGTGGAACCAAACCAAGAATGTGGAAGAGCGCATGTCCGGCTTGCACATTCAGCGCGGCAAGGAACAGGTCGCCGTTAAAGTTATTCATGCCGGCGACATTGGTTCGGTTGCCAAGTTGACCGTCACCGCCACAGGCGATACCTTGTGCGATAAGAATCATCCGCTGACAATTGCCGCACCCAAATTCCCGAGAGCGTTATATCGAGTTGCGATTGCGCCGAAGTCACAGGCTGACGCCGCAAAAATTTCCCCAACGCTGACTCGTCTCTGCGAAGAAGACATGACGCTGGAATGGCACAACGAACAGGTCACTGGCGAAACTATTTTGCAGGGCATGGGCGACCAGCACATCGATGTCGCCATCCATCGCGCGCAGACCAAGTTCCAGGTGGGGCTTGTTTCACACGAGCCGAAGGTTCCGTATCGCGAAGGCATCACACGCAAAGCCAGCGCTCAATATCGCCACAAAAAACAATCGGGCGGTTCCGGCCAGTTCGGCGAGGTCCATTTGCGGATCGAGCCTCTGCCGTCCGCCGATTTTGAATTCACCGACGAACTGGTCGGCATGAACTTGTCGAAGTCCTATTTGCCCGCGATTGAAAAAGGCATCCACGCCACGATGTTGCATGGCGCTTTTGCGGGTTATCCGATGAGCAATGTCAAGGTCATCGTGTATGACGGCAAGGAACACCCCGTCGATTCGAAGCCGGTGGCGTTTGAAATTGCCGGACGCGAAGCGTTCAAACTGGCGGTGGCCGATGCGGGTCCGGTGCTTTTCGAGCCGATCATGAAAGTCAACATCACCGTGCC
>JAJYOH010000402.1 GCA_021796315.1 Chloroflexota bacterium | reverse complement strand
GACATAATATTGCCAGCCCACATAAAATTGCACCGGCGTTGCCAGCGCCCACAGGATGTACGTGATGGAATTGCCGGGGAACCATTCCATCGGCAGGATTTCTAAATCGTGCGCCATGGAAAGGGTGAATAGTGGCACGGTGAAGATCAAGCCAACGATCAACAGGAAACGTTGCGTATCAATTTCATGCTGACGCGCGACAGCCTCCGCATCTTCGGCATCACCACCCAATTCCAACGCCTCGAACCCGGACTTTGAAACGGCGTTCCTTATCTCGGCTTGAGTCACAACTGTCGGCACATATTTAACGCGCGCTTTCTCGGTCGCGAACGTGACCTGCGCTTCGAGGACGCCATCAAGTTTAGCTAAAGCCTTTTCGAGACGGCGTGCATCGTTATCGTCCGCGAGACGCTTGATGACAAGATCCGCTTCACCGGTGGCAACGCCGTATCCGGCGCGTTCGACGCGGGCAATGATCGTGCTGAGTTCAGCCAGCGATGGGTCGAACTGCACGGTGGCGCGTTCCGAGGAGAGATTCACAACGGCAGTTTCCACGCCGTTAACTTTTTTTAGATTGCGCTCAACGGTGGCAACACAGTTGGCACATGTCATGCCGGTGATGGGAAGAGTTAATTGTTTGGTATCGCTCATGCTCAATCCTTACGCATTACAAAATGCGGATTACGTAATGCGTGATACGAAATCCGTTAAACTTAAAGGGTGATCAGCCCGGCGGCGGGATAATTAATTTCGGCAAGCAGCGACTTGATTTTTTCTTCGCTGGCCGGCGCATCAAAAGTGATGACGACATTCTTTGTGTTCATATCCGCTTGCACAGATGCGACACCTTGCAGCTCGGCAACTTCGGTCTCGATGGTGTGAGTGCAGTGCATGCAATGAATTGCGGGGACGGAATAAGTTACAGTGGTCATTTGAAACTCCTTTTATGAAATGGTTTGATTAAACTTTGTTGGCCTGCTCAAAGACATCGGTGATCTCTTTGAGCACACGTTCACGTTCTTTGGGGTTCTCGCCGCGAATGGCTGTGATGACGCATGAGTTTAAATGGTTCTCCAAAATCTGTGCGCTGACTTTGTTCAGCGCCGCCTCGATCGCCTGGATCTGGCGGATCACGTCGATGCAGTAGGCGTCCTCCTCCACCATGCGGATAACTCCGCGCATGTGGCCTTCAACGGTTTTCAAACGCCGCAGTGTATTATCGTTTTCCATAGAGCCTCTCTCTTCTTTCGTGACACGTCATTACCGATAATCCTTACCCCCCCCAGGGGGGTCGGGTAAGATGATGATACAACCGGGGAGCTAAACTCGTCAAGGATGATTGTCATGTTTTTTCAGTGTAAAATCGGGCTATGAATTTTTTGCCAAAGGACCTGCGCCGGGTTATTGTCTTTAAAAACGCAACCGATGATGATCTGGCCTTGATTGTCGGGAATAGCATTACGCGCTCCGTGGAAGATGGGGAGTTTTTCTTCTTGCAGGGTGATCCGGCAAGTTATTTATACGTGCTGACCAGTGGACAGGTCAAACTTATGCAATCCAACCCAAACGGTCAGCAAGTCAATTTACGCACGATCTATCCCTGGCAAATGTTCGGGGCGCTCGGGGCTGTCCGTGCAGAGGCCACCTACCCTGCCAGCGCCCAGACTTTGGAAAATAGCACAGCTTTGGCGATCAAGAGTACTTTCCTGCATGAAATGATCCAAACCCGGCCATATATTTCGCTGGACTTAATGAACTTGATGACATCCTACATCCAGGAAATGCAGGCGCGCTACCGCGAGCTTGCCACGGAACGCGTCGAACAACGTATCGCTCGTGTTCTCCTGCGACTGACAGTTCAGTCCGGCCAAAAGGTTGGAGAAGGAATTGAGTTATCCTTTTCAAGACAGGATGTAGCTGAAATGTCCGGGACGACGCTTTACACCGTCAGCCGGGTATTGGCCGAATGGGAGCGGCAGGCCGTGGTCGAGACCGGACGCGAACAGATCCACATCAAAAATCCGCATGGATTGGTCAGGATCGCAGACGGATTGGAAAAGTAATCATAACCATGCGAAGGTTTGAAACCTTCGCATGGTCTTTTATTTGCGCTAGCGCAAAGACGAGCCTGGGGAAAAGTGATATTCTGCACACACTATGGACAACCTGCAGTTTTCTCCAAATCTCACTGTTGCCGAAACCTTGGAATTGGGGCGGCAAATTTCAAGTGTTTTTATCAAACACAAAACTGCTTGCGTGGGATGCTATCTGACACGTCTCTGCACGCTTGAAGATGTAGCAAAAGCTTACGGGCTCGCACCAGATGATCTCCTCGGTGAATTACAGCAGGCCGTCCGAACAAATCAACTTACTTTAATAAGGAGCGAAAGATGAAACAAAGGCTCAAGTTATTCTCGTTCATTCTATTGATCGGGCTGTTGGTTTCCGCATGCGGACAAACGAATCAACAAAGCAAAATATCCTACGAATTGAAGACCGGCATCACGGATGGAAAGATGGTCTTCATCGGCGTTGGTGGTGTGATCGATGGAGTAATCAATCCTCCGCTTAAAGCCAAAGTTGGCGATATCGTTGAAATTAAACTGGACAGCGGCGACGGCTCCGAACATAATTTTGCAATGCCCGATTTCGATGTCGATTCGCCGCATGTAAATGGACAAGGCAGCAGTATCACAATTGATTTTGGCGTTGACAAAGGCGGTACGTTCCCATATTTCTGTAACATTCCCGGCCATCGGCAGGCGGGTATGGAAGGCAAGTTTGTAGTGGATGGCCCTGCAGTCGCCAGCGCTCCAACAACGGCATCTCCAGCAATGGATATGAGTGCTGCTTCACCTGCGACCCAGGTAGCGGCTGCCGTTCCAACGGGCGCTCCTGACACCGGGGTTGACATTTCGCGCGACCCAACCGATCTGCCCGCGCCCATTGGCAACCGCGCCCCGATGAACGTCCGTATTGACCTGGAAGCCATGGAAGTCAAAGGCCAGTTGGCGGACGGAGTCACTTTCGATTATTGGACATTTAATGGCAAGGTTCCCGGCCCGTTCTTCCGCGTGCGCGTTGGCGACACAGTCGAAGTCCATTTGAAGAATAATAACAGCAGCATAATGTCCCACTCTGTGGATTTCCACGCCGTGACCGGCCCCGGAGGCGGCGCAGTCTTCACGAACACTGCGCCCGGCAAGGAAACCATGTTCACCTTCAAGGCCCTTATTCCCGGCCTGTATGTCTATCACTGCGCCACACCGATGGTTGCAGAGCATATCGCCAATGGAATGTATGGCATGATCCTGGTCGAGCCGGAGGGCGGCCTGCCAAAGGTTGACCGCGAATTTTATGTAATGCAGGGCGAAATCTATACGAGCGGCAAATTTGGCGACAAGGGTATACAGATGCCCGACGTGGACAAGTTATTGAACGAAACGCCTGACTATTATGTTTTGAACGGTGCAGTCGGCGCTCTGACCATCAATCATCCGCTCAAAGCCAAGGTCGGCGAGACAGTCCGCATCTTCTTCGGCGTAGGCGGCCCGAACAAGACATCTGCTTTCCATGTAATCGGCGAAATCTTCGACCGGGTTTACAACCTCGCATCGGTTACCTCTCCTCCGCTGACCAATGTGCAGACCACGCTCGTCCCGCCCGGCGGCGCGACCATCGTTGAGTTTGGTCTTCAAGTGCCGGGACGCTACATCCTTGTGGACCACGCACTTTCCCGTCTGCAACGCGGACTGGCCGGTTACCTGATCGTAGACGGTCCCCCCGCGCTCGAAATATTCAATGGCACGCCCATGCCCGGCAGTGGACACTAAATTGATGTGAATCAAAACGGCCTGCGAAAAAATTCGCAGGCCGTTTTGTTATCTGCTGATATTGGGAATATTCCCAAGAGTATAATTAGCGGCATGATTCAAAACATCAATGCCGGACGAATTTTCATCAAAGGAATTATCATTTTCCTGTTGGTGGAACTTGTCTTCTTAAGTTTTCGACCCGATATAAGCCTGTTAAACGTTTATGCTCTGCTGGGAATCAAACGGGAACGCTTCCCCACCAGCACGCACGCGCCTGAAGACGCTGCGCTTGATGTCGGCAATTTGGATGCAATGTTCGCATCGCATATCGTTTCGCAACCGAAAGCTGATAATGAATTCCGCGTGCTCCTGCTTGGAGATTCAGCCATGTGGGGCCTTTTGCTTCAGCCGGGACAGACGATCTCCGGTCAACTTAATGCGCTCGACCTGACTTGTGGAAACAAAAAAATACAGGTTTACAACCTGAGTTACCCGCGCTCATCGGCCACAAAAGATTTGATGATCCTTGACAAGGCCATGAACTACCAGCCTGATCTGATCATCTGGCCGGTGACGCTCTACACACTTATGCCAAAGACACGTATCGATCACTGGCTGATCGGCCAGAACCCGGACGAACTTTACAGTCTCAATGCGCGCTTTCATTTTTTGCCCAGAAACCTTCAGCCCGAATCACCTTCCGATAAAATCCTCGACCCACAGCGCGAGCTCTTTCGCGTATTGCGATATCAACTTTACAGCCTCGTCCAGTTAGCGACCGGCGTCGATCAGATACAAACTACCTACGATAATGTCCCCACAGAATTACCCAGCGACTTGAAATTCGAGGGTATGAATCCGCCGACGGTAACACCTCAACAAATTTCGATTGATGAGGTCCAGGATTTTTATCTTCTTGCGAAGAACGTGCCTGTCATCCTGGTCAATGAACCGATCATGATCGCCAAAGACGTGCCGAATAGCGATATCTACTACAACTTTTATTATCCCCGCTGGGTCTATGACCAATATCGTCAAATCCTTGGTGCGGCCGCGACACAAAATGACTGGAACTATCTCGATCTGTGGGACAAGTTCTCGTCGGATTATTACACCAACACGCCTCTGCATCTCAACCCCGAAGGCGAACGGCAGCTTGCCGCTATGTTAGCACCGTCAATCCAAAAAGCTTGCCCATGAAAAACACTTCATTGATATTATCCGCGCTCTTATTTGCATCGGCCTGCGGCCCGACGGAGATAGTCTTAACCTTTACTATGGAGCTGCGGATACGAGCATTGCCATGGCTACAGGGAGTGTTCGTGCTATGCTTCGGTGGTTAGTTAAATGAACGAAGCTAAGGAATAAATAATGTCCCCGACAACACGTATGCTCTGGAGACGGCATCGTGAGGCAATAAACAGAACTTTCAACATCATTAGATGGCGACTAGGAATAATCGCCTTCAACTGAATAGAATCTATTAGATCGCTGTATATTTCCCCATCATCAACTTCGGCCTGCGCTTGAGTTTCAATCCACAGCGGATATAGCTGAAAATTAGCGAATACTCTCAACACGCGTAGTGCTAGGAAACCCGGTAGATCATACTCCGGTTGTGGCCGGTTAAGACTTTAACGAATCCCTGCAAGGCTTGATCAACTTTCTGATCCCTGAATCAACCAGCAATGGTCTTCCTTGGAGAGAGACAATTTTATTCGATGTGCTGATGACGATTATATTTTCCTTACCGACGCTGCGGATGATTTGCGGGCTGATTTGCTGGTTGCCACGCCCGAATAAGTAGCCCTGACCGCCAATGGGCATGGCCGCGGGCGCGCCACATCCCGCCAAGAACGGAATGGTCAATATCACTCCAATTGACTTCTGCATGAATTTTTGGTTGTCCATCTTATATTCCTTTTTGTTGTGGCTGAATTCAGCGAACTCACAGTGCGCATCAGCGGATGGCTTCACTCCGCTTCCGCTGATGCGCGCATGGGGCGGCGTCTTACGGATTCTGGGTTAACTCGTAAACGGCAACGTGGGCCTGCAGCGTTTCTA
>JAJYOH010000401.1 GCA_021796315.1 Chloroflexota bacterium | reverse complement strand
CAAATTCGCCAGGATCACTGCTTCCAAACGGAACTGGCGCGAGTATTCATCTGTTGTAAAAAGATTTTCCTTGAGGGCCACATCCACGCCGAGGTTCTCATCCACGGCGCGATAAACCGATCCCATGCCGCCCTGGCCCAGTATCTCAACAATGCGATAACGTTTATGTAAAAGTGTTCCGCGTTCGAGTGTCATCCGAATCCCATCATAAATTTTTTACGGTAGCGGGGGTGATTATATCAGATTGACCTCCTAGGGGTTGTCTGGCAATTTTGAAATGAAAAAACAACCAAGGCGCGCCGCCCGAAATCCAAAAACCGACCAACGCGTAACGAAGGTAACGGAAGAAATAAGCGGGAAGCGAATCGCCGGATGGAAAAATCATCTTCAACCCCAAATACAAAATGAGGATGCCAATCAATCCGATGACAAAAGACAAGACCCGCTTCCCCACCGGACCCGAAACCTGATACCCGCCTCGACGGTTTATCCACGCCAGGCCTGACAACATGCCGAAGAGCGTACCGGCCGAAGTGAGAATCCCATCCATCGAAACGGGAGCCGGTAACGGGTCCCCGGCCCGAAGCGCATTCGTCATCCATTCCTGCGGAAAGACGTAATCGCGCAATCCATAGAAGGCGAGTCCGCCAAATAAAACAATCGCAAATGAAACGATCAATGCCATCACCATTTGTTGAGCAAATGATTTTTGTTTGACCCAGGCCGCGACACGATCCCATAATGCGATGAAAGACCACAGAGTTAACGCGCCGAGAATCCAACCGAGCAGGACATCATGCGGAAAATGGACAGCCAGGAATATGCGCGAGAAGCCGATCAGAAAGATGATTGTGATCGCGACGATCCAGGCCCAGGCCCTGCCTAAACGATTCGCGAGCGTGCCCCACACAACCGTCGCGCTTTGCGCGTGCCCGGACGGCACACCGAAAGATGACTCGGCCGAGAGCGCCTTGACCTGCGCGCTAAACCAATACGGACGCGGGCCTAGCATGGCCATCTTGAGAATGTCATTCAAGCCGCCAGTGAAAAGCAGGATCACGCCAATGCGAAGGCCAAGAGCAGAATCAATGCACCAGTATATAACCGGCAAAGCGAACAGGAAAAAATATTCAGAGCCGAGGAAGGAAAAGAAACGCATGGGCGCTTCAAGCCAGGAAAAATTTTGGATGAGAAGGATCAATTGAATGCCGTTATCAAACAGGGAATTCATGGCGACTCCTTAACTTACGATTGACGAGCCTGCTTCAATTATTGTACACTCAGGCCATGCAAAATTCATCCCGCCGCGCCTGGGATTGGTTATCGGCTACCCTGCTCTTCCTTATCATTCAAGTAGCCGCGGCGCGCCTCGTCACAACCGACTGGACTGCGTATCTTTATTTTGCCGAGATATTGGCCGTCTTCGGAACCGCGCTCGGATTGGCGCTCGGCATCAGCCGGTTTCAACGACACACCGTTATCTGGCTGGCCATCGGCTACACACTCGTCCTGCTTCCGTGGCAAATGATCAAAGCGATGGATCAGGATTTGTCCATCATGGATCAGCTTGTCAGTGTGAACAAGATTTTGCTTGTCTCGCTCGTTCAGTTTATCCAGCACCAGCCGGTCAAAGATTCGCTTTTCTTCGTAGCTTTCATCTCTTTGGGATTCTGGCTGCTCGGCCTGAGCGCGGGTTACTGGTTGACACGGCACAATAATTTGCCGGCCGCCATCCTCCCGGCCGGGATCACAACACTGCTCATCCAGGTTTATGATGATTATCAGACGTACAGTTCGTGGTGGCTGGCAGTCTACATCCTGCTGGCGCTGTTATTGTTAGGCCGCGACTATTACCGGCGCAATCAGACCGAATGGGCGCGCCGCCGCGTCCTCGTCAACGAAGATGCCTGGCCGAATATTTTCAGCGGTTTGTTTGCCACCGTTGCCAGCCTCGTCTTCATCGCCTGGATCATACCGACCTCGCTCTCGAGTTGGCAATCTGCATCAGATAGATGGAACCAACTCACTAAGCCGCTGCGCGAGCGCTTATCGAACGCGGTCAGTTCGCTCGATTCGCCCTACGCAAATGGCGGGATAAATTTTTATGGCGACGCGCTGGCGCTCGGACGCGAGGCAGCGCTCGGTGATTCGCCGGTCTTTATGGTAAAAGTTTTATCCTCGCCGGAATTCTCAACGCGCTATTACTGGCGCGGACGCGTTTACGATGTTTACAGCAACGGACAATGGATCAGTTCCCCCGCCGCAACCCTGGACTTTGAGCCAAGCAACCCCGACTTGAAAATTCCCAACACTGACAATCGCGGTCTGGCGTTCCTGCAATTCACGCTCCAACTTCCGAGCCAAAGTCTGTTGTACGCGCCCTCGCAACCGGTCTGGGTGGATAAATCCGGCACAGTCACAGCAACGCGTATCGATACGAAAGTTAACGATGTCATGGCGTGGAACGCGAATCCGGCGATTGAAATGGGAACCGGCTACCAGGTGCGCGCAGAGATCGGTGATCCAAATGTCGAGCAGTTGCGCGCCGCCGGAACGGATTATCCGGATTGGGTCAAGAACCGCTATCTCGGAATCTCGGACACAATTAAACCCAATATCAAAGCACTGGTTGACAAGATCGGCGAGGAGAATCAAACGCCGTACGATAAGGCCTCTGCCATCACGAATTATCTGCGCGCGAACATGCAATACACCACCAGCCTGCCGCCAGCGCCCGAAGGCCGTGATCCGATCTTATGGTTTTTGTTCGACTATAAAAAAGGCTTTTGCAATTATTACGCCTCTGCCGAAGTGTTGCTGCTGCGCTCAGCAGGAATCCCGGCCCGGCTGGCGGTGGGCTTCGCACAGGGTCAGCATCAAAACGATACGTACACCGTCCGCCGACGCGACTCACATGCCTGGCCTGAAGTGTATTTCCCCGGCGTCGGCTGGGTGGAATTCGAGCCGACTGTCAACCAGGATGCGTTGGCACGCCCGGATGCACCAGCCCAAAATGGAGTGGATAACACGTCCGTCCTGCCGCCGCGCAAGCCGCTGAGTGAAGGCGACCAAACGCCATCGCCCAGTACAGCCATGCCAACCACATCACAATCGATTCCGTTTGCCAAAACTCCGCTGGGGATCAGTTTGATATTTTTCATTCCACTTCTGGCTTTGGCACTCATCATATTTGTCATACATCGCTATCGCTTGATTGGCAGACTGACGTTATACTTATCAAAATCCTGGCAACAAAGCGGTTTGACAACGTCCACATGGATGGAAAACTGGCGGCGCTGGATTCAACTGATGCCGGTTGAACGTTCCTTTGCGACAATCAATTTGAGTCTGCGCTGGCTGGGCAAGCCGCAACCAATGGATGTCACGCCGAATGAACGAGCCGTGTTATTGAGCAAGTTACTGCCATCGGCTGAAACGCACATCGAAGCGTTGAAGTTTGAACACGAGTCCGCACTGTTTACGCCGCGCCCCGCCGATTTGTCCCGCGCTCGACGCGCAAGTTTCTTCATCCTGTTGCATACCGTCCGCGCCCTCATCCAGCGAATCGTAAATGTTTTCACCGGCGAAGATTACACAAGGTAAGCCATGAATTCCGACAAGACCAAACCTACAACCATCCACGATCAAATCCTGGCGCTCGGCCTGCAGGCCGGGACTTTGCGCGACGCCTTACAGAAAAAGAAGGCTCGCGACCTGCCGCCCAATTCTATTGAAGATCTGACCAGCCTAATTGATAAGCTCTACAACGTTAGCCAGCAAATTAAGTCTTTCGAAGCCGAGCATGGCAATTTGATGGCGCTTGCCAATATCGGACAGGTTGTTAACTCATCTTTGGAACATGACGAAGTCTTGCGCATCGTGATGGATAACATTGTGCGCCTGACGCACGCTGAACGCGGCTTCCTGATGCTGCGAAACGAAAAAGGCGAGATGGTGACGCAAGTGGCACGCAACTGGGAACAGGAATCCATCAAGTCCAGAGAAGCCGCCACCAGCCGCACCATCGTGCAACGCGTCATCGAAAGCGGCGAACCGATCACCACAACCAACGCGCAGGATGATCAACGTTTCAACAGACAAGAGAGCATCATGATGCTCAATCTGCGCTCGATCCTGTGTGTGCCGCTCAAAGTCAAGAATGATCTTATCGGCGTGATCTACGCCGATAATCGCATGCGCACCGGTATCTTCACAGAGACCGAACGCGACCTGCTGGAGGCCTTTGCCAACCAGGCCGCAGTTGCAATTGATAACGCTCGACTCTTCTCGTCGCTCCGCCAAACATTGGCAGAAGTAACCGAACTTAAGAACTTAATGGATAACGTCTTCGCATCCATCACTAGCGGCGTCATCACTGCGGATATCAGTAACCAGATCACACTCGCCAACCGCTCCGCGCAGAACATACTAGGCCACGCTTCGACGGAGATCATCGGTCGTTCCCTGAACGAGGCGCTGGCTTCCGTTTCAAAAGAACTTCAGCCGCATTTGGCCGAAGTCCGACAAACCGACAAGCCGATCGTTGATCTCGAGATCAGTCGCAAAAACTCAACCGGCGGAAGCATAGACTGGCGTTTCAACCTGTCTCCGCTCAAAGACGCCGGACAAAAGACTCAAGGCATAGCCATCGTACTCGACGACATGACCGAACGCAAGAAGCTCGAAGCCCAGCGTCGACTCCTGGAGCGCATGGTCTCCCCCGCCGTGCTCGACCAGATCGACCCGAACAGTCTACAGATCGGCGGCAAGAAAGTGGACCTCACCATTTTGTTCGCCGACATCCGCGGCTTTACGCCTTATAGTGAAAAACAAACGCCTGAAAAACTCGTGGACGTGTTGAATCTTTATCTGGCCGCCGCGGCGGAGGCGGTGCTCGAACATGAAGGCACCGTGGACAAATTCCTTGGCGACGCTATCATGGCCTGGTTCAACGCGCCCATCCCGCAATCTGACCATACGCTGCGCGCGGTCAAGACCGCGCTGTCCATCCGCGAGGCAATTGCAAGACTACACGCCGAACTTCCGCCGGAAGCGCATCTCGATTTCGGCGTTGGCATCCACTACGGCGATGCCATTCTCGGCTGGATCGGCACGGAGAAACGTCTAGAGTTCACCGCCATCAGCGACAGCATCAACACCACCAAGCGCATTCAGGAGAACGCCAGCGAGAACCAGATATTAATTAGCAAAGAGGCTTATGCGCGCGTCGAACAATGGGTGGACGCAAAACCCTACGCCCCGCTGGCGGTCAAAGGCAAGAGCCAGCCGATTGATGTGTTTGAAGTGAGGGGATTGAAGCATTGAACCTTATTCAGAATGATCAGCAAGAATTTACAGAAAGTCCGCCGCCCTTAGCGGATTGTTTTTGAGTAAACGAAAGTCGTAGAAACTTTAATCATTTTACCGCAGGGCTTGTTACGACGACCTCGCCAACTTTAAGGCCAGACTTTATCTCGGCATAGGTAGTGTCCATTAAACCCACCTCCACCGGCCGAAGCGCATTCTTGCCATTTTCCACGACGTAAACAGCATATTTACCAGACGTCTGTTTGCGCAAGGCTGAGACAGGGACTAAGACGACCCCTTTCGCCTGACCACCGATGATATCCACCGTCGCGCTCATGCCGAGCGGCAAATTGTCAACAGGCGTCGTCACGCTTGGATCCAGGCTAGCCAATGCCCTGACAACTGTAATCTGGCCGGGAGTCTGGACTACTACCCTCTGTCCGGTAGAGGTGTATAAAATTGGATCTATCTGAATGACGCGGCCCGTGAATATCTGATTGGGCAAGGCATCGAAAATCACCTCAACTTTGTAATCTACCGCGATCTTATCTATACTTGTCCCGTCCAGGGAGATAGTCAAATACGGC